>DAOVAM010000017.1 GCA_030671065.1 Candidatus Aminicenantota bacterium | reverse complement strand
CTGGCCGTAGGACAGGGCTTTTTTATACTCCTCAAGGGCTATTTCCTTTCTCCCGTGAGAGGCATGCTCCCGGGCTTTATTGAGGTGGTCATAGCTTGCGGCGAGTTTCGCCCGGAGTAAAGCCAAATGGTAAACACGATTCTTGGAATCTTCTAGCCGGGCCTTCTCAAAATGACGGATGGCCTCATCCCAATTTTTGATCAAGGCTTCTTCAGTGCCGAGTTTGTAGCTGCGGTTAAAAGTTGCGCATCCCCAAAAGGCCAAGGCCACTATTATTAAAGATGTTATTTTCCTCACTCTTTCTCTCCTTCTAAAGTGTATTTTCTTCTGACAGAATCCGGACCGACAATCTCAATATATGCAGGCGTAACATCTCCAATTTGAACTCCCTCGCTTATCATTTCTCCTTTTTCGACGGCAATGGCAGTGTCTTCATACACTATCAGAGCCACAATCTTTTGACCTGATCTGATATGTCCAATATATCTTATATTCACTGATGATCCAGAAGGCTCTTGCTCAGTCGTCCTTACAGCCTTCTGTGGATTGGTTCGAGGATCAGATGGAACGATCCGTGTCTCCTCGCTTCCTCCTCTCCTCAGAGAAAAGATGTTTCTTCGAGCTGGGGCAAGCTTTTTTTTCGTCTTCGATAATAATTCTTTCTTGATAAGGCTTTTTTCTTCACCCTTTGCTGTCTCTTTTTTCTTGGATTGTCCCTCTCCTGCCCAGAGAGCAAGACCAAGACTCAAGAAAAATATGAACAAGGCCGCCTTCTTCTCAACTTTCATAGTAACCTGCCAAAATAATTTTCAATTCGAGCACACTGCCAACGTCATCGATGTCTAAAAAGTCTACCTTTTCCACGATCAAAAATTTCGGGAACTCCTCCACCGATTGAATGAATCTTTTTAAAGATTGGTAATTCCCTCTGACATTAAAGCTTACGCTCATCTTTTTTATTTTTTCTTTTTTGAATTCTGTGTAATTGTACTTTTTTTGTGAGGCAGGAATACGAGCTCGATTCAAGATGCGCTGGATGTCAAGCCTCATCTGTTTAATAGCATCCTTGCCGCTATAAAAATGGCTCTTTTTCAAGTCATCGATATCGCGAAAGGCCGCCTGCCATTGACGCCATTCATTTTCCTTTTGCTGAGTTATTTCGCTGAAATTCTGATAGTCATTCTGTTTGGTCTCCAGCAATGACAGTGATTTGACATAATTCCTCTTCTTGGGCAGGGAAACGAAAAGAAGAAAGAGCAAAGCTACAGCGAGAAAAGCGATCAACACACGGAGTGTCTTTTTCTCCTTTTCCTCTAATAAATTAAATAGTTCTTTCATAGCTTAAGGAAATATCCGAGATGAGTAATCCCCTGTTGTTTCGGGTTTCCCCATCTATTCGAATTCCATAGAATTTCAAAGCTTGAAAATTATCAATGAGCTTCAACAAATCATCCACACTGGAGCAGGCAACTCTCAATTTTAATAACAATTTCGACTCATCAGTGAGTGTGGGAGCAAGAGAAATTATATAAGAAGAACCTGGAAGAGATTTCTCTAAATCAGAAAAGAATTCAATCCAGGAAAAGCTCTTCTTAAGGATAATGCTGTTCACTAAATCCACCTGGCTTTTGTTTTCTTTGACTGCCTCATCGATTCTTGAGGATAATCTCTTCTCATCCCTCTGGACATCTTTAATCAGCTTTTCGGCCTTCTCTATCGAGGTCCTTGTTTTCTGAGACTCAGACCGGAATTCGATAAAGATTTGCCCCGCTAAAAAGGAAACAAGCAGGAATAAAACCACAAGAGTTGAAAACAATAGGAAAAAGAATTTCCTGCTGCGCAAAGGATGACTGGCTAAATTCACAATGAATTGTTTTGAGTTTTTCATCGCATTTGTCCGACCAAAGGAGACAGTATCTTTTTTTCTCTCAAGCCAAGCTCGTCTGTCAAGCAAGAGTCAATTCCTGTGACAGGAAAAGATAAATTCTCTCGCAATTGAGATAACATCCCCCTCTCATCTAACACACCCAGGCGAACCCAGGAGGATTGAATTTTTCTCTCCTCTTTGTCCTCAATGAAATTCACGGTATTTTTCACTTCCTTAACGATGTTCTCTACTCTTCGATCATCGGGCATGCTGGACTGAGAAGCAGCAAGAATAGGCTTCATACGGTAGAGAACGATTTCAGAATCTATGATGGCCACAAGACAGAGTGAGTCTTCCTCAATGTTTATCAGGATGAAATCCTTTTCCTTTTTCGCGTTCAGTAGAAAATGCAAGCCTAAAGTGGGAACTCCTATCGTCCTGATTTTAAGATTGAATGTGCTGAAGAATTCTTCATACTCTCGGATAATCGAAGCCCGAGCGACCACAACAAAAATTTTCACCGTGCTGTTTGACTTGTGGACGTCAAAAGAAAACCGGGCATCTTCCGGGAGCAAAGGAATCTGTTTTTTTATACGGAAGCGAATGATCTGCTCTCTCTCTTGCCGCGAGGAAGGAAGGGATCCAAAAGAAAAAACAAAAGCCTTTATGGATAACTCTGGCAAAAGACACGCCACCTTACGGTCATGAATATGGAGTCTTCCCAACTCCTTCTTCATGTTCTTTTCCAGCCACTCGGGATTTTTTATGTTTTTCTTCTCGAAGGAAGACCGAATCACTCCTCTTTCCAGAGGAAGGATAAAATGATTCGTGATCCTCCCATCTTTGGGGGACACACGAATCCCGCTGATGTAACGAGGAGTCACTTGAAAAGCCGCATGAGGAAGAGGCTGCTGCGAGAAATAATTTTTTATCTTATTCACAAAAAGAGCCATTTTCTCACTCAACAAAAGTCACTTTGTTCAGTTCCTTAAGACTAGTTATCCCCTTCAAAACCTTTTCCATCCCCACTTCTCTCAGGAAAATCATCCCTTCGCTTTTTGCTCTCTTTCTCACTTCTGAAAGAGGTTTTCTCTCCAGGATCATCTCTCGAATTTCATCGGAAAGCTCGAGGAGTTCAGCAATAGCAGTCCTTCCCTTGTAGCCAGTGGAATAACATTCTGAACATCCTCGGGCTTCATAGAACTGCTGTCCCTTGTATTTTTGGGGATTGAGCCCGGACTCAAGCAGCTGTTTGGAGTTGTATTTAACAGAAGTTTTGCACTTCGGGCAGAGGATTCTGACGAGTCTCTGCGCCAGAATACAGTTCAAGGCTGAAATGAAGCTGTAAGGATCGACTTGCATGTGGAGGAATCGCCCGATGACATCGAAGACGTTATTGGCATGAACTGTTGTGAAAACCAGGTGTCCAGTCAAAGCGGATTGAATGGCAATCTGGGCTGTTTCAGGATCCCTTATTTCTCCGACCATAATCTTATCTGGATCATGCCTCAATATGGACCTCAATCCTCTTGCAAAAGTGAGTCCTTTTTTTTCATTCACAGGTATCTGGGTGATCCCATCTATCTGGTACTCAACAGGATCTTCAATGGTGACGATTTTATCCTCCGAAGTTAAAATTTCTGTCAAGGCCGCGTATAAGGTCGTCGTTTTCCCACTTCCTGTTGGACCAGTCACGAGGACCATCCCATAGGGCTGATTGATATATTTGTGGAAGTTATCCAGGAGCTCATCTGAGAAACCGAGCAAATCCAGCCTGAGCTCGGATATAGCTTCGGTGATCATTTCCTTGTCAAGGATCCGAATGACTGCATCCTCGCCGTGGATGCTGGGCATTATCGAAATCCGAAAATCGATGGGCTTGTCCTTGATTTTCAACCTGAACCTTCCATCCTGTGGTACTCTTCGTTCCGCGATATCCAGGTCCGACATGACTTTGATCCTGGAAATCATGGAGGACTGAAATTTTTTGTCCACTGGCTCCACAGCCTCACTCAACACTCCATCAATACGGTATTTGATGATAATCCCCTCTTCTTTCGATTCGACATGGATATCACTCGCTCTTTTTTGGACAGCCGTGAAAATTATGGAGTTTACGAGTTTTATAATGGAGCCATCCTTATCAGCCAGCGTTTCCACAGAAATGACTTCTTCCTCTTCCCCGCTCTCTTTCTCAACAACCTGCATGATGAATCCTTCAGTTGCATCCTTGAGGACTTGCTGGGCCGTTTCACTTTTTCGCAAAGCTTCATGAATGGCTTTCTTGGATGTCGCATAAACTTCGACTTCTATCCCCAAATGAGACTCAATGGCATCAATTGTCGCAATATCAGAAGGATCAGCTATCGCAATCTTTACAGTTTTTTCATTTTTTTCGAAGGGAATAAAATTCGACCTATGAAGAAAATCAGCAGGAAAAGACTGGACCAGCTCCCGGTCTATAGTGCGGGAGGAAAGGTCAATATACGGAACATTATAGCGTTCAGCAAGTTGTTTTGTTTTTTCCTCTTCAGAAATTTTGATCTTTGTAGAATCTGTTTTTATCTTCTTCATTATTGAACCACTCTTATAATATTAAAAATCGGCAGATAAACAGAGAGCAACATCCCGGCGATAATCAATCCCATAAAAATAATGACGACCGGCTCTATCAGAGAAACAAGAGTATCAATTTTTCTCTGTATTCGTTCATCATAGAATTCAGCCACATCCTTCAACATTCCTTCCAGGTTGGCCGAACTCTCTCCGATTCGAATCATGTCTAGAGAAAGCAGAGGGAAAAATCCCGTCTTGGCCAGGGACTCCGATAAACTTTCTCCTTGTTTAATGTATTCGGGCAAGTTCTCCATTCTCTTTATCAGAAATCTATTCGGAACAGCTTTATTGGCGATTCCTGCCGCTTGAAGAAGAGTGATTCCTGCTTCTAGAAGAAGGCCCAGGGTTCGACAGACAAGGGCAATTCCTGACTCCAGCCAAAATGAACCCGCGTAGGGAATTTTAAGCTTGATCCTGTCTAGAATCACCTGCGTCTTTTCGTATTTTCTCATTTGAAAAAAAGCGATAAAAAGCACTAATACAAAAACGATTATAAAAATAATATTGGCTCTCACCGTGTTGGAAAACGCCATGAGCGTGCGGGTAATACCTGGAAGAGTAGCTTCAAAACCAGCATAGAAATCAGAAAAACGAGGCAGAATAAAATTGAGCAAGATCCCGAGGAGAAGCAAAGAAAAAAGAAGAAGGACAGTCGGATAAGTCAATGCGGTTTTTATCCTTGATTTCGTCTGATCTATAATCTTAGCATAAACAATATAACGGCTGATCGTTCCATCCAAGTTACTGCTCTTCTCTCCTGCCATGAGTGAAGCAATGTAAACCTTTGTGAAATATTTCTCATACGGAGCAAACGCTTCAGAAAGCGATTTGCCTCCACGGATCTCCTTCTCGATCTTCATCAGCAATTCTTTTAAATGAATGTTCTTCGCGCGGCTTGATATGGACTCAATGCATTTGAGGATCGGATACCCCGCTTTGATCATCGCAACGAGTTCTTGATTAAACATGATGAAGTCTTTATCCTTGATCTTCTTCTCAAAAGGGAAGGCCGGAATATTGATTTTTTTCCAATCCAGTTTGATGGACAGAACACAGTATCCCTTTTCCTCAAAATGCTTCTGGCATTCACCATGAGAAGAAGCCAGGAGAGTTTGGTTGAGCACTCTCCCGTCTTCAGCGGCTAATCGACAAAGAAAATAAGGCATCTTTTTTTAAAAAATGGATATATATCTCAAAAAAGAGTAAATTTTTCCTTAAAAAGAGTAAACAAATATTAGATTATCCATTGCTTTTTGTCAAATGGAACAGGGTGTGGAAAGTTGACAAATTTTACAGAAAGATTTATTTTTAAGAGTAAATGAGAAAAAATATTTTCTGGGGAGTTTTTCTGTTTCTCTTCGTATCACTCGTCTATACGCCTCAGAGCACTCTTTCTTCAAGAAATTTATCTTTTGCCAAGAGCAGGATTTCTTATCCCCAAGAAGTGCCCCCTAAAAAACCAAAGTATGATTATATGAGTACATTTTTAAATAGAAATACAAAACCCCTGGGATTAAAAACTGATCCCGAATTGGAAAAACTGCTGAAACAGCCCAGCATCAAATGGGCTATACGAGCTGGCTCCAAGCACGTTCTGAACTAAAATCCCCATATATTTTTTACCAAAATGATTCAATTTTTTGGATTATCAAAAAAACGGGAAACAGACCTCCCAATGAAAATCAGAATATCTCTAGCACTCCTCCCTCTCCTTATTTTCTTAATCCTGGGTGGCCTAAACATTTACAAAAAGGTAACCTGGCAAGAGCCCACGGATGGCGCCACCTGGGTCGAAAGACCGCAAGGTTTAACTGCCGTAAAAGTTGAGGTCAACAGTCCAGCCTATCTCCACAACATCAAAAAAGGAGATGTCCTGTATTCCATCAATAACATTCGGATAACAAACAAAATTGACATCGCCAAGAATCTGTGGATTGCGGGTCAATCTGATCTTAAGGTGACGTACGAAATCGCAAGAGGAGGAGAAAGCATATTTCCCTCTTTCAATCTGCAGAAAAAGGGCGTGGATCCTCTCTATTTCTACCTCGCTTTTATCGGATTGACGACGCTGGTCATAGGATTCATTGTATTCTTGACCTCCACGAAACCCTTCTCGATGCCCTATGTCTATTTTTACCTCATCTCTCTGGCATTCTATTCATTCTATATATTCTCTCCCACAGGCGAACTCGATACTCTTGACAGCGTTTTCTACTGGCTGGACACATTCGCTCTGCTGGTCTTCCCACCGCTTCTGCTCCATTTTTTCCTGATTTTTCCCCAAAGAAAAAAAATTTTCAAAAAAAAGCGTCCTCCCATTTATATTCTGTACATTCCTGGAAGTGTTCTTTTGCTTGCGAAAATTGTCCTCCACATCCCAGTGGTGAACAGATTGAGCGACTCCCTTATCCTCCACCTGCACCTGGCTTTGGAAAAACTGGACCTGATTCATTTTGCTCTCTTTTCGATCTTAACACTGGGGAGCATTCTACACAGCACATGGAAACCCTCAAACCTCCTGGTCAAAAAGCAGCTGAAGTGGATTATCTACGGACTCAGCGCGGGCAGCATTCCATTCATCCTTTTCTACATCATCCCTTTCATGTTCGGCCAGGTTCCTTCTAAGGCCGCAGAACTCACTGTTATCCTCCAGGCCCTCATCCCCCTGACCTTTTCTTACTCCATCTCCAGGCACAGGCTGATGGATTTTGAACTGCTCCTTAAAAAAGCGATCACTCTGATATCATCATCTGCGGTCCTGGCTATTGTCTATTTTATCGTCAGCTCGCAAACAAAAGGAGTGGCTGAGAACAGACTCAATGCCCTCATCCTGGGGATCCTTGCCATAATCCTCGGAGCCACCCTTTTCGCTCCATTAAAAAAACTCTTCCAAGCCATACTGGATAGAGCACTTTACAAACGCAGCTATAAATACCGGAAGACACTTCTCTCTATCAGTAAAGAGCTCAGCCGGGAGAGGAACCTGCAGAAGCTCTCTCAGTCTCTTCTTGATATGATCGCAAAGGCTCTTTCCCTCAAATGTATTGCTCTTCTTCTTCCAGTAGAAAATGAGGAGAAAACTTTCTATATTCTCAGATCTCGGGGAAAATTCTCCATGGCGAGCACCAGACTCACTTTTGATGATCAGATTTACGAAGATTTGAAAGAAAAGGATTTTCTCTCCTTTTATTCCTACTCGGAGAGAATCAAGATGCAAAAAACATTCGAAGATCTCTCCTCATCTTCTTTTTTCCATTACATGCCACTGAGAGTCGAGGATGAACTCATCGGCTGCCTGGGGATGGGAAAAAAGATGGACAATTCCTTTCTCAGCAGCGAAGACTGGGAACTTCTGAGCACTATTTCTTCCCCCGCAGCTTTAGCATTGGAGAATGCTTACCTGTATAACCAGGCAAGCATCAGGGCGATGGAACTGGAAAGGCTCAAAGATTATAGTGAAAACATCATCGAAAGCCTGACCATGGGAGTAGCAGTCATTGACCGGACAGGAAAGATTACAGGATGGAACCGGGTTCTGGAAGAAACATTCTTGAAGACAAAAGAAGAAGTCATCAACAAAACTCTGGAGGAGGTTTTGGGAAAGAAGAACTACATCGCACTTTTTCCCTTGGATTCTCAAAGGGATTTCCGCCTTATGAGCGAAATTACCCTTGATATGCCTTCCGGAGGAAAGAAAATATTCGACATCTCAAAAAACTCTCTGATGGATAACGAAATGAATCCTTACGGAACAGTCATCGCCTTTGAAGATATCACGGAAAAAATCTCGCTTCAGCAACAGCTCCTTACATCCGAGAAGCTCGCCTCCATAGGCCTCCTCTCTGCAGGTGTCGCCCATGAGATCAACACACCGCTGACAGGGATTTCAAGCTATGTTCAAATACTCCAGAAAAAACTCTCCGATGCACCCCATTCTCAAATTCTTGAAAAGATCGAAGTTCAAACAGATAGAGTCACCAGGATCATTAAAAATCTGCTCAACTTCGCTCGGAATCCTTCTGAATCCTCATTCCATCAAGTGAGCCTCAAAGAAAATCTCGAGGAAATCATATCTTTGATCGAGTACAAACTGAAAAACATGAACATCCATTTAGACCTAAAACTGACTCCAGTGAAGCCCATCTGGGCAGAAGGAGAGAAGCTTCAGCAGGTTTTCATCAATATCATCCTCAATGCTATCGACGCTATGCCTGATGGAGGAGAATTGAAAATCGAACTCGATCAAATGGATAACCAGGCTGTCCTGAAAATCGAGGACACCGGAACAGGGATAAAAAAACAGGATTTACCCCATATTTTCGATCCGTTTTTTACTACTAAGGGAATCGGCAAAGGGACGGGTCTCGGTTTGTCCATCAGCTATGCCATTGTCAAAGAACACGAGGGACATATTACTGTGGAAAGTGAGAGCGGAAAAGGATCTCTTTTCTCCATTCTCATTCCTCTAGATTTAAAAAAGAAAAAAACGAATAAACTTCCTGCATCTTAAGGTAAAAAATGACAGAAAAAGGAACGATTCACATCATCGACGACGAACCCATAATCCATGAGGTGCTGGGTGATCTTTTAACCTCAGAGGGGTACACTGTTGTCAATTCTTCCAACGGAGAAGAAGCTCTTGAAAAGCATTCTTCCCGATCTTTTGAGCTCATTCTTTTAGACCTTCTCATGCCTGGAATGGATGGGATTGAAGTCCTGAAACGATTAAAAAAGATCGATCCTCATGCCGTTATCATCATTATCACAGCTTATGCGTCCGTCGAATCTGCGATTTCTGCGATGAAAATGGGAGCGTTCGACTATGTTCAAAAACCCTTCAAGCATGATGAACTGCTCTTGACCGTGGAAAGAGCCATTGAGCACAAAAAGCTCCAGGAAGAAAATCTGCGCTTGAAAGATGAACTCAAAAGAAAATTCAGTTTCGAAAACATCATCGGAAAAAGCAAAAAAATGCAGGATGTGTTTGAGCTCATCAGAGCGTCTGCCCCTACTCGCAGCACCATCTTGCTTCAAGGAGAAAGTGGCACAGGGAAAGAACTCGCAGCAAGTGCCATTCACCAAAATAGCGACCGGAAAAGCCTCCCCTTCATCACTGTCAACAGCGGTTCCCTTCCTCCAGACCTTCTTGAGAGTCTTCTTTTCGGTCACGTCAAGGGTGCATTTACCGGAGCTGTAAGCCTTAAGACAGGACTTTTTGAAACCGCTGAAAAAGGAACAATCTTCTTTGACGAGATTTCCTCTCTGAATCAAGAGACTCAAGCGAAGCTGCTCCGGGTGATGCAGGAGAAGGAATTCATGATGCTCGGAGGAACAAAGACGATCAAAGTCGATGTCAGAATTATCGCTGCCACTAATTCAGATCTGGAGGAACTCATTCGCCAGCAGAAGTTTCGTCAAGATCTCTTCTATCGATTGAACGTGATTAAAATCGAGCTTCCTCCCTTGAGAGAAAGAAAGGAAGATATTCCCCTTCTTGTCAGACACTTTTTAAACGTGTACGGAAAAGAAAATAAGAAAAAAGTTGAGAGCATCACGGAAGATGTTTTGGAGATTCTGGTCAATTACGCTTGGCCGGGAAACATCAGAGAACTGGAAAACATGATCGAGAGAGCAGTTGTTCTCACCAAGACAAAACTCATCACCAGAGAAAATCTTCCTCCTTTTCTCGTATCCGCTCAGGAAGAAAGGGGAGCCTTTACTCCTTCATCCCAAGAGCTCAACCTTAAAGAGCATCTTCAGTCATTCCAGAAGAACGCCATTATCAGTGCTCTGAAGGAAAGCAAGGGAATTCAAAAAAAGGCGGCCGGCATTTTGGGAGTCAAACCCACGACCTTGAATGAGATGATCAAGAGGCTGAAAATAGATGTTTTCGATTTATCTTAATGAAACTTCCCGGGGACTGCATTATCCGGATTAATCTCAATTTTCTGGGGTCTCACCCGTAAATCTATCTCAAACTCCTCGTTTTTCTCGTCTATGATGACCATTCGTCTAAATCTATCCCCATTCTCAATCCACTCGATCCACAAAGGAAAAATAAAAACCTCTTTTATCTGGTTGATCTTCAATTTCAAGACATATCCATCACTGGATTTCTGAATGGAGTGAGACACGTTGACTTTAGGAAGGACATAAGAATCAAACCAATCCCTGAAGAATTTCTTTAAATCTTTACCAGCCGTTTCTTCCATAACCTCAATGAAATCACGCGTGCTTGCTGTTGCAAATTTATGCCTGAGATAAAACTTCTTCAATCCAGTAAAAAAGATTTCTTCCCCGAGAAGATCTTTAAGCATATTCAGTGCTAAAGCTGTTTTGTTGTACACAACAGTCTGGAAAGCTAAAGGATCATGCAAACTGATGCGCGGGCCGAGAGTTATTGGCCCCCATTTAGATTTTTTCTTCGTCCAGCGGGAAAACTTCCCAAAAATAGGTTCAAGAACTTCCTTCCCATACCTCTCGCTTAAATAAAGAACAGCAGCAAACTGAGCCAAACCTTCACTTAACCAATGGTCATGATATGTTTTCCACGTGACAGCCTGCCCCCACCACTGGTGAGCGATCTCGTGGGCGATGAAATATTCCTTCCAACGAGACAAGTCGACAGGGCTCCTGATGGGGACAAGCAGGGGACTATCTGGAGTTTGGTACAACTCATTGAGAATGATGAAGGAGGCCGGAGAATGTCCTCCGGTCGTTGTCCACAATCTCCGGACAACGGCTAACTTCCCGAAAGGATAGGCGCCGAATTTTTCCTCGAAAAATCGGAGTATATTCTTCGCTTTTTTGAGAAGTCCTTTTTTCTCCAAAAGGACGCCAGAAGAATAGAAATGCTGCAGAGGAAGAGAGTCAAGATCTTCCTCGACTTTCGTAAATTTTCCAACAATAAAAGAAAGGTATTTGACCGGATATCTCATCTCAAAACTAAAAACCGCACTCTCTGCCTCATCTTTTTCTTTAACTCTCTCTGCAGCGTTTAAAAGAGTTTTCTGTATCAATTCTCCATTAGAGATGCACTGGTAGGATGCAGGGACTGAGATTTTAATCCTAGCCTTGAAATAATCATTTTCAGAAGGAGAAGGATACCAGTTACTCCTCTGGCTGAACAGAAAAGTATCAAACTCAACATCAACAAAACTGAATTTCCTGCTAATATCGTCCTGCCTGTAGTTCTGAGGGTCTGCAACGACATCTGCGAGCTGCTCAGGAGGCCTCAGCTTCCCCCGGTAATAAATTTCGACAGAATAGAGCTTGTTTTTGGGAGGAGAATGGACAAAATAAACATAAAGAGTTTCTCTCAGTTTATCCTGATTGAAGAATAGCGCCCGGCCTTCCTCATCTTGGATGCGAAGAATACTGAGCTTCGGGTTAAGCTTGAATTTCAATTTATCAAGAGAGTCGACATTCGACTCCACTTCTATTTTAGCCTTTCCAGAAAGAAAAGACTCCTGAGGTTTGTAATCGACATTGATCGTGTAGCTTTTCACTTCATACATTTGGCCAAAAGTGAGGAAAAGTTCCTTCTGCTCCTCTTCAGAAGTCGGCGAGTACAGATTGATGATATTCTTATCTTTCCATCGATAAAGGTTGATTTCTTCATCTGAGAAGGGAGAGTACACATATGTTAAAGTCCCCAGTTTTTTTCCTCTGAAGCTAAAAACAGCCTCATTGCTCTGAGGCAAGGTTGAAAGCAGCTGATTATTCAAAGAATTTTCCACCGTGAATGAACGGGGATAATGCTTGGAGAACAGAGTTTCCGCTTCTTTTCTTTCCTCCTGAGAAGGATTGAAGTCCTTTTCTCCAGGGATTTTGGTAATCTTCACATTATTCTGGAAAAAATGATTCGAGAACCTGAAGTACGCGTATGTCAGATCATCCTGGAGGAATTCTTTTTTATAGAATAATTCAAGCTGATGTCTTTCCTCAGGATCTGATGGATAAAAGCGGAAATCTCCTTTACCGATGACGAGTAAAGCTGTTTCCAACTCTGGAATGTTGTCGTAAAAAAGCAATGCATCTTTGAAGAAAAGATGAATATCCTCATGTTCAACTTTGATCGACTCTACTTTTTCCACTCTGTTCGATGGAATATGAATCGTGTACAAAGAGCGGAAGTTTCCTGTCACATTTTTTTTCTGTATCTTCCATCGATCATTAATCTCAACAAGGTTTAAATGCCATGTCTCGATGATGACTGAATAAGAATTTTGAAAAATAGCATGCAGGTAAACCTCTGCTTTATCTTCGCCCAGATCCATTTCACCCATCTTGAATAAGGCAACTCGTTCCATTGCGAAAGAATCGAACTTATCTCTAATGACCGACTCTTCTCTTCCTCTGATATCATCGGAATAGTTCTCGAGATACGCATTCATGTCCTTCTGAGTTAAGGAGTTTTGGATTTGGACAATAAAATCATTTAAATTCTGGGCTTGCGCATAACCCTGCAGATTAATTGAGAGAGCGAACAGGATGAATGCAAAGATCCGGGCGATCAAATTGCTTTTCATTGTATTATTATATCATAAAGCCAGAGAGGCAAAAAACAGAGTGCAATTTAACTCGTTTGAGTATTAATCTTTACTCCACTACTCTTTCTCACGACTAAAAATAGCAATTTTTGTGCCATCTGAATCGACTGGAAAAATTTTAAAGTACAGGAGAGTTTTAATGATCAAAAGTGTGAACTTTATAAAAAAGGATAAAAAATTGTAAAGAAATTTAACACATCCATGGCCAGGTCCTGCAATCAAATCCTCGAAATCCAGTTTTTTGGCCCTCAAGCTTGATTCCAAGAACTATTTATTCGGCTTCTTGCTCACAAAATCCTCTTCCCACGTGATAAAGCTATGATAGAACAACCTGTCTCCCTCTTCAATTCCCCGGGTGATCTCTGTGATATGAGAAGTGATTGCTCCAAACGCCTCGACAGCATAAAGCACGGCTTTTTCCGGGTTTGTATCATCACCGCATGTGTAAAAGTCCAAAGCACCGTAGCCGTATTCTGGCCATGTATGGGTAGATATGTGCGATTCAGAAATCACAATAACCCCGCTGACACCCTTTGGAGGAAACCTGTTGACAGAAATGGACCAGACTTTCGTCCCTGCAACTTCAGCAGCTTTGACTAATATATGCTGTACCTTCTCAACGCTGCTGATGATTTTCGGGTCACACCCGGATGCTTCCACAATATAATGGTGGCCAATGGACCGGTGAATTCTTCGAGGCATTTTTGTGCTCCTTAGATCGAATGAACCTAATTATGGCATATTCTTCCTTTCTGTCAATAGGATTCTAGGGTCAGGCCCCTGGAACGGATTCGAGCGATCCATGAAAAATTATTGACAATGATAACAGTAATTTGTTATAAAACTTTGTTAATAATTAATATTATTTATTCAATACCAGTAATACGTTTACTTTTACTTTAAGCAGAGGAGAAATCATAAAATTTCATACCATTCATTAGGCTTGTCTCCCAACTCAATCAAAACATTCCCTATTCGACTACCCCATTCAAGCATCATCCAAATGAAGCATGATTCCCTATAAAACTCTCAACCAAGATCAGCCAAATGGGGAAGACGATCCTTTATATGAACACAATAGAAAATAATACGATTTGGAGGAAAGCGAGTGGACATTCAAGAATTAAAAGTCAAGTCATTCGTAACAAAATACAATAAAGAAAAAAAGGCTCTCATATCGATCTTACAGAACATTCAGGAAGAGTACAACTACCTTCCCCAGGAGGCCTTGAGAATTGTTTCTGAAACTTTAAACATTCCTCTCATCAATATCATCGGGGTGGCGACCTTCTATCGAGCTTTCAGTCTCGAGCCAAGAGGAAAACATCTCGTTACTGTCTGTATGGGAACGGCCTGCCATGTGAGAGGAGGCCCGAAAATCCTGGAAGAATTCGAAAGAAAACTAAACATTCAAGCCGGGGAAACCACAAAAGACAAACAGTTCAGTTTGGAGATAGTCGCCTGCCTTGGCTGCTGTGCCATCGGACCTGTGGTTGTCGTTGATGGCGATTACTATGCTCAGACAACTATCCGGAAGGTTGGTTCAATCTTAAAAAAGTATATGAAAATAAAGAAAAAAAATGAAAGCAACTAAGAAGATAAAAACAATCAAGGATTTGAACCAAACCATTCAAAGTTATATCCAAAAAAGGAAATCTGAGAAAAGACCTGTTCTCACGGTTTCTGCTGGGACATGCGGTCAAGCCCGCGGCTCTTTAAAGGTCATCGCTTCTCTGAAAAAGGCCATTAGCAAGGAAAAGTTAGAGGATAAAGTCAAGATTAAGGTCACCGGGTGTCACGGATTCTGTGAGGCCGAACCCAACATAATCATTCAACCTCAGGATATCTTTTACCAGAAAGTTAAGCCTAAAGACACTTCAGACATTGCATCTCAGACTATTATAAAGAATGAAATTATCGATAGGCTTCTATTTTCTGATCCAATCTCGAAAAAAACTGTCCTCAAGGAAGACGATATATCCTTCTACAAGAAACAAAAGAGAATCCTACTGGGGGATAACGCTCTTATCGATCCCACCGATATCAACGATTATTTATCCATCGGCGGCTACAGCTCTCTCACAAAAGTTCTCAGCAAAATGGCACCAGAGGAAGTCATAGAGGTTATGAAGAAATCCGGCTTGAGAGGTCGAGGAGGAGCAGGATTTCCCACTGGATACAAATGGGAATTCACACGGAAAGCGAAAGATACCTCCAAATACATCATCTGCAACGCGGATGAAGGAGACCCTGGTGCCTACATGGATCGCAGCTTGCTGGAAGGAAATCCCCATCGAGTGCTCGAGGGGATGATAATCGGAGCCTATGCCGTGGGTGCAGAAGAAGGCTACATCTATGTCCGAGATGAGTATCCTCTCGCTGTGAAGCATATATCTCTTGCCATTTCTCAGGCAGAAAAAATGGGTCTTCTCGGAAAAAAAATACTCGGAACGGATTTCAACTTCAGGATTCACATTTCCAAAGGTGCGGGCGCCTTTGTCTGTGGAGAAGAAACAGCACTCATCGCATCTGTCGAAGGAAGAGTTGGGGAACCCCGCCAGAGGCCTCCCTTTCCTGCCATGAAGGGTTTATGGAAAAAACCAACCAACATCAATAATGTCGAAACATTGGCCAATATTCCTTTGATTGTCGAAAAAGGAGCGGATTGGTTTTCCAAAATCGGTACAAAGGGAAGCAAGGGAACAAAGATATTTTCTCTCGTTGGGAAAATCAATAACACTGGACTTGTCGAAGTCCCAATGGGTATTACACTCAAGGAAATCATTTTCGATATCGGAGGAGGAATCCCAGGAGAAAAAGAGTTCAAGGCAGTCCAGACAGGCGGGCCATCAGGCGGATGCCTTCCTAAAGAGAAGCTGGGCCTGCCTATTGATTACGAAGGATTGACAGAAGCGGGTTCGATCATGGGCTCAGGTGGAATGATCGTCCTGGACGAGAACACGTGTATGGTCGACGTTGCGATATACTTTTTGAATTTTCTCCGAGATGAATCCTGTGGTAAATGCCTTTCCTGTCGAGAAGGGACGCAAAGAATGTGGGAAATCGTCAAAGACATATCCGAGGGTAAAGGGAAGGAAGAAGATATTCAATTACTCAAAGAACTGGCTCAAACGACAAAGGATGCCTCCCTTTGTGGTTTAGGGCAGACCGCAGCCAATCCCGTGCTTTCGACTCTCAGATACTTCAGGGATGAATACATGGCCCACGTCAGAGATAAGACCTGCCCGGCTGGTGTGTGTAAAGAACTGATCACATACCTGATCATCCCAGACAAATGTACGGGCTGCCTGGCTTGTATCAAAGTCTGTCCCCAGGAGGCCATTTCCGGCGAGCTGAAAAAAGTCCATGTACTCGACCAAGAGAAATGCATCAAATGCGGCGCATGCTTCGAAGTATGTCAATTCGATGCAATAAAAATAGAGTGAGGAAATCCATGATTAGCTTGAAAATGAACAGATTGGATGTCAAAGTGGAAGACGGTTGGACCATCTTAGAAGCAGCCAAATTTTACGGACTCGAAATACCGACTCTGTGCTACAACGAAGGGTTAAGTCCTTATGGTGGCTGCCGCCTCTGCCTCGTTGAGGTCGGCGAAGGCCCCAGAGCAAAACTCGTTTCCTCCTGCACCTACCCAGTTGAAGAAGGATTGGTCGTCCGAACAGATACAAGAAGAGTCATCGAAGCCCGAAAAATGATGATCGAGCTGATGCTTTCGCTGGCTCCCAATTCCAAGGTTATCCAGGATTTAGCCTCGAAATTTGGAGTGAAGCAAGTTCGTTTCAAGATACGAAATGAAGAATGCATCCTCTGCGGCTTGTGTGTGCGCATGTGCTCAGAGCAGATGGATGGACGGGCCATAGGATTTCAGAACCGAGGGTACAAAAGAAAAATTTCCACACCCTTCGACATCCGTTCAGAGGAGTGCCGGCTCTGCGGTGGGTGCATGTATATCTGTCCGGCATGTCAGTTGAGGTGCCAGGGGCCCCAGGCAGACACGGCAGTCTGCAACGCCTGCTTGAATATGGACCCCACCTGCCTGGATCATTACGATGACCTTCAATGCTGGATGTACGATGCCGGCCGCTGCGGCACTTGTATCAGAGAGAGTCCAGAAAAATCTGCCGAGAAGGAACAGACTTCAAAATAGCAAATAATGAGTCGCAAAAAATCATTTTTATGATTTATCTGATTTTAGATAAATGAGCATATAAGGAGGTAAACAGAATGTCTTATACAAAACTCAATAGAAGCGCAGCGACGCTAACAAAGAACAGGACAGAAGGTTCCATCAGTCCTTTTAGTGGGATGTGCGTGACCTGTGTGGATGGCTGCATCGGAATGTGTGAGATCGGAAAATCCGCCTATCGAGGACATGAGGTTCTTTACCCTCAACCTTTCGGGATTATCACCGCTGCTTCTGAAAAAGATTATCCAGTTGACCTTTCAGATTTCACTATCCTGGGAACAGCGGTTGGAGCACATGGAGTCGCAGCGGATAGTGACAAGGCGACCTTTCCTAAAGTGACAATAGAAACGGCCGTGGGACACGATAAAGGGATCAAATTGAAAGTTCCTTATATCATCTCCGGTATGGGCTCAACGAATGTAGCCAAACAGAATTGGGAGGGATTAGCCAAAGGAGCCGCTCTTTCCGGATCAATCCTCACAGTCGGAGAAAATGTCTGCGGCATGGATGACGAATCCGTGATTAAAAATGGAAAAATCGTCCGTTCTCCTGATATGGAATCCCGCGTGAAATTATTTAAGGACTTTCAAGAGGACGGCTACGGAACAGTCGCGGTCCAGGCCAATGTCGAAGACACTCGGCTGGGAGTTCAAGAATACGTCATCAATAAGCTTGGTGTAGAAACCGTGGAGCTAAAATGGGGACAGGGAGCCAAGGATATCGGGGGTGAAGTGAAGATTAAGACCCTCAAAAAAGCTCAGGAATTGAAGAAAAAAGGATATATCGTCCTTCCTGATCCCGAGGATCCCTCTGTCATAAAAGCATTCGAGAAAGGAAGCTTTAAGGAATTCGAAAGACATTCTCGACTGGGTATGGTCGAGGAAGAAAGCTTCATGCAAAGAGTCGAGGAACTCAGAAAAGCAGGAGCCAAGTATGTCTTTTTGAAGACGGGTGCTTACAGGCCTGTCGACCTAGCCCGAGCCGTCAAGTACGCCTCGAAAGCCAAGCTCGACCTCCTGACTGTTGACGGAGCCGGCGGTGGAACAGGAATGAGCCCCTGGCGAATGATGAATGAATGGGGCATCCCCGGTGTTGAAATCTGGTCCTTGCTGTATAAGTATCTCCGCACACTCGATGAAAAGGGAGAATACATCCCTGATGTAGCGGCAGCAGGAGGAATCACGTTCGAAGACCAAATCTACAAGGTTCTTGCTCTGGGTGCTCCGTATTTCAAGGCCATCGGTATGGCCAGAGGACCCATGGCCGCCACAATGGTGGGCAAAACGATTGGCAAGAGAATCAATGAAGACCAGGTCCCCGTTTACGTCGAACGCTTCGGTAACACGGCAGAGGAAATATTCGTCACCGCTCCGGAACTGAAGAAAAAATACAAGGACAGATTCAATGATATTCCCACTGGCGCGATCGGACTTTACACCTATTTTCATAGACTCAGCCAGGGAATGCGTCAGCTCATGGCTGGAAACAGAAAATTCGCCTTGAAATATATTTCTCGTGATGATATCGCCGCTCTGACTCAAGATGCCGCCAACATAAGCGGTATTCCGTATATCACTGAGGTGGATAAAGAAGAAGTCGACAAGATCCTGGAAGGCTGATCCTGCCTGATTAAAACCTCAAAAGGCCCCATCATCCCGATGGGGCTTTTTTTTTATCAAAAAAAAAGAGACCTGTTGAACTTACTCAGTGATTCGGTAACATCTAAATAATGTCATTGCGAGCGAAGCGCGGCAATCTCATAAGGAAAAATCAAGTTAAAAGGAAATAAAGACATCCAATTTTATGGGATTGCCGCGCTTCGCTCGCAATGACACATCCTTTCTTTAATATAGTAAATAAATGTGCTTCCAAATCACTAAAAAAACACGCTTTTTCCTTTTTACTTTACGACTCATGACTCATATGTTATAAATACCTCTGGTAGTAAAATGAGTGTCATATCCTATATCATCATGGGCTTTGCCTTGCTCTTTGCCATAACTGTCCATGAGGCCTCTCATGGATGGGCGGCTAATAAACTCGGAGATCCGACGGCCTACAGCCTGGGAAGAGTCACTCTCAATCCCATTGCTCATATCGACCCGATAGGTACGATTATTTTCCCACTCATCCTGATTCTGATGGGAGCTCCCCCTTTTGGGTGGGCCAAGCCAGTCCCTGTTAATCCTCTCAACCTGAGGAATCCCCGCAAGGACAATCTGTGGATTTCTGCAGCAGGACCCGCATCAAACCTGTCGGTTGCCGCGATTTCTTTGATCGTTATTGTTATCCTGAAACTCATCAATCCGAATGTTGGGTATTTCCTGCGAGTTTCTCTCTTTGGAGCATCAGGGCTTCCGAAGGGCTTTTACCCTCTCGAAGGCTTGGCTTTAATCCTGTATTTTATTGTATACATCAACTGCCTTCTTGCAGTTTTCAATCTTATTCCGATTCCTCCGCTGGATGGAAGTGGGATCCTGATGGGTTTTCTCTCTGAAGAAGCGGCCCAAAGATACGACCGGATCCGTCCCTTTGGCTTTATCATTCTCCTGGCACTGATCTACATTGGACTTCTCCGAATCGTCATGTTACCCATCAGTATGATTATCAACGCTATAGTATTCCTTTAAAATGAGTCAAAAAAAGAAAAAAGTCGTTCTCTCCGGACTGAGACCGACAGGACCCTGCCATCTCGGCCACTTGGCCGGAGCACTGCGCAACTGGCTCAAATTCCAGGAAGAGCACACATGTTTCTACAGCAT
>DAOVAM010000096.1 GCA_030671065.1 Candidatus Aminicenantota bacterium | reverse complement strand
TCATTCGGATACATTATTTCCTCCTCACTCTAAGATGATGCGGAGCAAGCTGCATTGAGTAAGTCATAAATATTAAATTCCAATTTGCAATTAGTCAATATATATTCAATCAAACAGATGTCACTTCTATCGCAGAATGGCAATGCATTAAGAAAAAAGCAGCATCTTTCTTATGAGATTGCCACACTTCGTTCGCAATGACATTCTTATCTTTGTCACTGCGTTCAACGCGTACGAAAATTGGGGACAGTCCCCAATTTTATGTCATTTTGCCTCATGTTTTACTTACTTATATGTCTATGTCATTGCGACCAAAGTGTGGCAACTCTGCTACTGTGTCATTGCGAGTAACGCGTGGCAATCTCATTAAAAAAATGACTAATGAAAAAAATTAGACAGCTGGCTCAGTCTCGCCTCTTTTGTAAAAAGGAGTTGGAACAACACGAGCCCTCACTTGATTATCTCTTATTCCTACCTCGAATTCCGTGCCTTCTTCAGTGAAGTCAATCGGAAGATAGGTTAATCCGATGGCCTTTTTCAGAAAAGGAGAAAAAGAGCCAGACGTAACCTCAGAGACTTTTTCTCCTTTAAGGAAGACCGGATAATGAGGCCTGGCAATTCCTCTCTCTTCCAGCATAAAGCCGACAATTTTTCTTTTTATCCCCTCTTCCTTCTGCCTGAGGAGAACCTCCCGGCCCAAAAACTCCTCCTTTTTAAACTTCACAAGCCAGCCCAAATCTGCTTCAAGGACTGTAGTGGTCTCATCGATATCGTTTCCATACAGCATGAGTTTGGCTTCTAAGCGAAGAGTGTCTCGAGCACCGAGCCCCACAGGGAGTATGCCAAAGTCCTTTCCTTTTTCGATAAGAGCATCCCAGATCTTATCAGGCCGGGTAGAAAGAGTGTAAATTTCCACGCCATCCTCCCCCGTGTACCCAGTCCGGGAGACAAGGGCTTTCTCCCCTTCTATTTTTGCCAAGTTAAAACCGAAAGAATTCATCTCCTCAAGATTGAGTCTGACCATCGGCTGAAGAATTTCTAACGCCCTTGGACCTTGAAGGGCAAGCTGGGTGTACTCATCGCTCTTGTTTTCCACCTGAACATCAAAACCTTCCTGGTGACTAAGAATCCATTCATGATCCTTATCCGTATTGGCGGCATTCACAACCAGCAGAAATTCAGACATGCTCAAACAGTAAACGAGCAGATCATCCACAAAAGTTCCTTCAGGAGTGGTCAAGGCTGAGTACTGCGCCTTCCCTGGGGTCAGACGAGCGGTATTATTAGGAGTCAGGTGCTGCACAAAATCAAGAGCCTGGTTCCCAGATATGATAATCTCTCCCATGTGACTGACATCAAAAAGCCCCGCTCTCTGCCGGACAGCCATATGCTCATCGATAACTCCACTGTATTCCACAGGCATTTCCCAGCCAAAAAATTCTATCATTCTTCCACCGTGCTTTTTGTGACAGGAATTCAAGCGGGTTTGTTTCATGGCACTCTTTTTGTGAAAATTATTAACTATCATATAATTTTTCCCGATGCAAGAAAAACCGTATGGAGTCTTGTTCATACCTGCAAATCTGCTATAATTAATAGCCAACAATGATTGAACTTAAAACGTCCTTAAAAAAAAATATCCTTGAAACACTAAAAAAAAAGTATCCTCTCGAATCTTCTGAACTAGAAATCGGCTACTCTCCCCAGCAGAAATTCGGCGACTTAGCCCTGGCTTTTCCCTTCCAGCTGGCAAAAAAATTGAAGAGACAGCCAAGGGAACTTGCCCTGGAGATCATTCCTCTTCTTTCGTCCATTCAGGGCATCGAAAAGATAGAGGCCGCAGGAGCCGGGTACATCAATCTTTTTTTAGACAGAAAAAAATTCTTCTCCAGCCAGCTCCATACACTTGAACAAACTGAACTCTCTCCCGAAGAAGAAAAAATCATCATCGAGCACACCAACATCAACCCGAACAAAGCCGCGCACATCGGTCACATAAGGAATGCCTGCCTCGGAGATACTCTGGCACGGTGTCAGAGGTATAAGGGTGAAAATGTCGAAGTTCAGAATTACATCGATGATACGGGTGTTCAAGTGGCAGATGTGGTTTTTGGTTTCATGGACCTGGAAAAAATGAGTCTGGCTCAAATCAAGGAGATTAAAGACAAATTCGATTATTACTGCTGGGACCTCTATGCCCGGGTTTCCTCCTATTTCGAAAGTCATCCTCAGGCTGAAAAAAGAAGGTCTGAAATTCTCAAAAAAATCGAAGAAAGAATAAATCCAGAACATGAAATAGCATTTTATATATCCCGCCAGGTCATAAAAGCTCACCTCCAGACCATGCACAGGATCGGAGTGACATATGATATGCTTCCCTGTGAAAGCACCATTCTTCATCTCAAATTCTGGGACAAAGCTTTTTCACTCTTAAAGGAAAAAAAGAGCATCTTCTATGTAAAAGACGGGATCAATAAAGGCTGTTGGGTGATGGAACTCGAGGATGAAGCAGAGAAAGAGAAAATTATCGTCCGCTCAGACGGGACAGTCACATACGTCGGGAAGGATATTGCCTACCAACTCTGGAAATTCGGTCTGTTAGAAAAAGATTTTTATTATGAGCCATTCATCGAAGAGGATGGCAAAACTATCTGGATCTCGACAGATGCATCAAAACACAAAGCGCCTGTATTCGGTAAAGGAAGCGAGGTCTACAATGTCATCGATTCCAGGCAGGCTTACCTTCAGAAAGTGGTGGTCCAGGGACTCAAATCCCTGAAGTATCTGGCTCAAGCGGAAAAGTCCATCCATTTCGCGTACGAGATGGTAGGCCTTTCCCCAAAAAGCCTGAAAGAACTAGACCTGAGCATTTCAGAAGAAGACAAAGACAAGGATTTTCTTGAGGTCTCCGGAAGAAAAGGCTTCGGAGTCAAAGCCGATGACCTCCTGGATAGGCTAGAGAGTAAAGCTTTGGCCGAGGTCGGGAAAAGAAATCCGGAACTCCCAGCCGACTTGAAAAAAGAAACCACCCATAAAATCGCAGTCGGAGCTCTCCGCTATTTCATGCTCAAGTTTGCCAGGAACTCCCTGATCGTTTTTGATTTCGAGGAGGCGCTGAATTTTGAAGGCGAGACAGGCCCTTATCTTCAGTACACATTGGTCCGGATCAACAGCATCTTCCGTAAACTGAAGGAGAGAGAAGGTTTTGATGAGAAAGACCTTCAAGCTCTGCTCTCCTCTAAAAAGATCCCTCTTGAACTGCTGCCTGAGAAAGAACTTTCTGATTTCTGGGATGTCGTCTTTTATTCTTCACAGTTTGAAGAAGAAGTTCTCCATTCCATTCGATCCCTGGAATTTTCCTATCTGGCGAAATACTCTTTCAATCTCTCGCAGAAATTCAACGCGTATTACCATCTCTATTCGATCCTGGCTGAAAAAAACAAAGACATTAAGAATATCCGCATCCTGACTATCTACACAATCAAAGAAGTGCTCCAGCGAGCGCTTTCTCTCATGGGCATCCCACAACCAGAGTTAATGTGATGAAGTTAAAGGAGGAGGATGAAATATGATTGAAGTTGAGAATCTCTTTAAAAAATTCGGTGAATTGCAAGCTGTCAAAGACTTAAGCTTTAAAGTGGAAAAAGGAAAAATATGGGGGCTTCTCGGACCGAATGCTGCGGGCAAAACCACAACCATGAGAATCCTCACTGGATATCTCCCTGCCACTGACGGCAAGGCCTCTGTCGCCGGATTCGACGTCTTCCAGCAGCCCAACGAGCTCAAAAAGAACATCGGCTATCTTCCAGAAGTGCTTCCTCTTTATCCTGAAATGACTGTTCATTCCTTCCTGGACTTCGTCGCAGAGATCAAGCAAACACCTTCATCCGAAAGAAAAGACGCAGTGGAAAAGGTCATTGACATCAGCGGACTGGCATCGGTCAGAGGAAGGCTTATCAAGAACATCTCCCGAGGCTTCAAACAGCGGGTGGGGATCGCCCAGGCACTCATCCATGATCCACAGGTTCTTATCCTGGATGAGCCAACCATCGGTCTGGACCCGGCTCAGATCAAAGAAATCAGACAGCTCATCAAATCATTTAAAGGAGAACGCACTATTCTCCTCTCCACTCACCTCCTTGCCGAGATGACCCAGACATGCGACGGAGCGGTCATCATCAACGAGGGAAACCTCATGGCATCAGGCTCTCTGGAAGAGCTCACCGCTTCTTTCAAGGAAAAGGAAGGAGTGGTCATAAAGCTCAGACAGCACGGAAAGGAAATCCCTTCTCTCCTGGGAAAAATCCCCGGAGTGTCAAAGATTTCTCAAGAAGTTGGCGAATTCACCATCGAATGGGGCAAAGGAATGGATTTAAGAGATGAGATCACAAAACTCATAGTGGACAAGGAATTGGGATTGATCGAGATGAGGCCTCTTGCTATGAACATCGAAGAACTCTATCTCAGCGCTATTTCGGGAGGTTTGAGGCAATGAAAAATATATGGGCGATATCTAAAAAAGAAGTCAAAACCTACTTCACATCTCCGATTGCCTATGTGGTCACCACTGTGTTTCTGGTTTTGGTCGGATTCTTCTTCTACAGTTTGATCTTGTGGTTCAATTCCTATTCTCTTCAGGCATCACGATACCCCGAGGCTATCCAGCAGCTCGACATCAATCAGATGGTCTACTCTCCCCTCTTCCACAACATCAGCATCATACTCCTCCTCACTATTCCTCTTCTCACCATGCGCCTCTTTGCCGAAGAAAAGAAAAGGCAGACAGAGGAATTGCTCTTCACATGTCCCATCACTGTCAACCAGATCATTCTGGGTAAATTCTTCGCCTCCCTTTTTGTGCTCTTCGTGATGCTTCTTTTAACTGGAGTCCTCTCTCTCTTCACGTTTGCTTATGGAAATCCGGAACTTGCCCCGATCCTGAACGGATATCTGGGCCTCTTCCTGATGGGCGCAGCGTTCATAGCCTTAGGGATCTTTTTCTCTTCTCTCACAGAAAACCAGGTTGTCTCTGCCATGTTGACTTTTGGCGCTCTTCTTCTTTTCTTGATTCTGAGCTGGGCAACTGGCTCTGCAAGCGGGATGTTAAAGGATGTTTTGAACTACCTCTCCTTCGTCCAGCACTTTGACGACATGACACGCGGCATTCTGGATACTACAGACATTGTCTATTACCTCAGCTTTATCTTCTTCGGTCTCTTTCTCACGCATTCTGTGATCCAGTCCAGAAGGTGGAGGTAAAAATGGAAAAAATCAAACAGCATTTAAACTACATCGCCTTAGCTCTGATAGCGTTATCGCTCATTTCATGGATAATCTGGCCCTACAGGAAAACTCTTATCCTTATTCTCGGAGCTACAGGAGTGGTTGCACTGACCGCTTACATCGTCCTCAACACATCCAGTCTTAAAGAAGGCTTCAAACGAAGATCCTTCATATATTCCAGCAACATGATTGTTGTCGTGGTGCTTGTCACCGGCATCCTGGTTGTGGTCAATTATTTCTTCGCCAGACACCATCACAGGTTTGATTTCACTGAAGCCAAACTCCACAGTCTTTCAGACCAATCTGTCAAACTCCTCAAAAACCTGAAAGCGGATGTAAACATTAAAAGCTTCTTCCTGGAAGGGAACTTCCGCAAGAACGAGATGGAAAATTTGCTCCAAAACTATGCCTATCACTCCAAAAAGATCAAATACGAATTCATCGATCCCGATAAGAATCCTGGTATGGTCAAAAGATACGAAGTCACAACCGACGGAACCACTATATTGGAAAGTGGAGATAAGGAAAGCCGCATCACGACTTCAAGCGAGGAAGATCTGACCAACGCCATCGTTAAAGTCTCAAGGGAGAAGAAAAAAGTGATCTATTTCCTTGAGGGACATGGTGAAGCAAGCATCGAAGACAGTGAGGAAAGGGGCTATTCTCTCGCCTTGCAGGAAATGGAAAAACTCGCGTATGAGGTCAAAAAGCTCACTCTGGCTCTTGCGGATAATTTCCCTGAAGATTGCTCTTTACTTGTCATCCCGGGTGCTCAAAAAGACCTCGTTCCGAATGAACTGGAAACCATCCGGAATTTCATCGCCAATGGAGGGCGGGTTTTCTTTATGGTTGACCCGGAAACCGCCCCTGGAATGAAATCCTTCCTCTCCGATTACGGAATTCAGCTCGAAGACGATTTAATAGTGGACACTGTCTCCCGCCTGATGGGTGGAGATTACTTCATGCCAGTCGTAACGGGCTATGAATTCCATGCGATCACTGAAAAATTCAATTTTGCCACATTCTTCCCGTTTGCGCGCTCCGTGAATGAAACAGAGGACACACCTGATGGAGTCACAATCACAATCCTGGCTAAATCGAGCGGCAATTCCTGGTCTGAACGGCAGCTCCAGGAAACAGAAGTCACGTTTAATGAAGACAAAGACGTGGCAGGCCCTGTATCGATCGCAGCAGTGATCACGGTTGAGCCCACTGAGGAAGAAATTGAGGAACAAGCAGAAACGGAAACGGATGCGGAGAAAAAAGCCGCTTCTGAAGAAGAAAACCCTAAACAGGAGGGCCGTTTAGCTGTATTCGGAGATTCAGACTTTGCCACCAACAGATATTATCACCTCTCAGGAAACGGGAATCTTTTCCTGAACACGATCAACTGGTTGGCGGAAGAGGCAGACTTGATCTCCATCCAGGCCAAAACTGCCTTTCCAAAATCCATTCAGCTCACAGCCTCACAGGGACGGATCCTCTTCTTTGTTTCAACCATCTTCCTTCCACTCCTCGTTCTTGTCGCTGGAATCACAGTTTGGATGAGGAGACGGTCCCTGTGAAATTCAAAACGACAATCATCCTCTTCGCTGTATTCGTGGCATTACTGGTTGTTGTGTCTCTTTTTGAAGAGTTTAAAGGAAAAGAGAGTGAAGATGGAGAAGATATGCTGGTTGCCCTCTCCTCTGATGAAGTCCAGAAGATCACTCTTAAAAGAGGGGATGAAATAATCACTTTCGAAAAATCTCAGGATGAAGAAAAAGAAGAATGGATCCTCACCGAACCCTTTGACGCCAAAGCAGACAAGTATGAGACAGACCAACTGGCTGAAAACTTCTCGAACCTCAGAATAGAGAGAGTGGTGGAAGAAGAACCCGAAGATCTGGGAAAATACGAAATCCCTCAAAAAGAGATAAGCCTCTGGTTTAAAAACAGGGAAAAGCCGATCAAAGTCCTCATCGGCTCGGAAAATTCCATAGACAGCACTTTTTTTGCCAAAAGAGAGGATGAAACACGAGTGGTTCTCATCCCCAGCCATCTTAAAAGCCTGATGGAGAAAAGCCTGTTTGAATTCCGCCAGAAAGAAATATTCAGGTTCGAG
>DAOVAM010000027.1 GCA_030671065.1 Candidatus Aminicenantota bacterium | reverse complement strand
CCGCCCCGGCTTTTCACAAATTTACCTTTCTCTTTCTTGTATTCGAACAGCTTTCCCACATCATGGAGCAGGGCTCCAGAAAGAAGATAATCCCGGTTCAGAGAAATTTTTCCCTTGTATTCCTCGACCATTACCTCGGCTATCTCCACTGACCTGAGAGTCACAGCGCGAGTATGCGCGATGATGTTCACAGGAGTCCCTTCGATCAACAGCGTAAACGGCATCTGCTGAAGGTCATCAAGCGTCCATCCTCCCTCTTTGATGGCATCGACCCAAGCCGTGATTGTTTTCTCCCTGAGCTCGGAATCTTTGATGAGCTTGAATTCCGGCATGATGGCCAAGAGTTCTTTTCTCATTTGACTTCCCTCTCTTCTGGCCCGTCATACGCATAATCCTGGGGATCGATCTTTCTCATGGGCCTCATCCGTGTCATTTCCTCATGGACATGGGCCACAAGTCCGGGCACACGGGCAATGATGAAAAAGGCATTGCCTATCTCCGGGGGAATATCCAGCTCACAGAGGAGAGCAGCGATCGCTCCATCCACATTGATCGGAAGACTTTTGCCCATGAGCTCTTTCAAGCCTTCTTCCACAGCACGAGCGATTCTGACGAACTTCCCAGCCAGCCCCAATTCTTCAGCCAGAGAAAAAAGCTTCTGTGTTCTCGGATCCTGGGTATGGATGCGGTGGCCAAAGCCTGAAGCCCGCTTCCCTTTTTCTTTCATCTCTTCGAGAATTTCGCGCACGACCTCTTCTTCAGAAGCTTTATTTTCCTTCATTCTTTTCGCAATCTCCTGAAAAAGATTCATTCCTTCTTCGATCGCACCTCCATGGTAACGGGAGATGGCTGAAACGCCTGCGGCGACTGCTGAATTCAGCTCAGCCCCTGTGGATGCCACCGTTCTCGCAGCCAGAACAGAAGGAGGGCTGGCTCCATGGTCCACTGAGGAGACAAAAATCGCGTCCACCAGTTTTCCCACCTCGGGTGTGGGAAATTCTCCTTTTAAAACCAGATAAATGGCCTGAGCAAACGATATCTTTCCCAGGAGCTGATCGACAGGATATCCTCTCAAGCTTATTTTATTCGTTTTCACATCTGTGATAGCGGTCTTCCATTGAAACTCGCCCATTTTATCCTCCCTTGGCACCTTTCAGTTTTTTAGCAATTTTGGGGATATCGGAAACAGAATCCGCCAGATGAACTCCAACCTTTGTCAATCTCTCAACCTTGCTCTCGTAGGAGCCTCTTGATCCTTCAACGATGGCTCCGGCATGGGAAAATCTTGTCCCGGATTTAGCTGCCTTTCCCCCGATGAAGGCAATAAGCGGCTTCGTAAACTTTTTTTTCTGTATAAGATCGGCCACTCGCTCTTCTTGAGTGGTCCCGATCTCTCCGAACATCACCACTATTTGAGTCTCATCATCCTGCTCAAAAAGCTCCATGACTTCTGGATGCGAGAGTCCGACAACAGCATCTCCTCCCACGTGAACGATCGTGCTCTGTCCAAAGCCTGCCTCTGTCAAATAGTAGGAAATGGCAGATGTCATTCCGCCACTGCGCGAACTCACTCCAATATCGCCGGCGGAAAACCATTCCTTCGCTCTCTCTGCGCGGCCTCCGATCATGCCCAGAACAGCTTTCCCAGGGCTCACAAGCCCCAGGGTGTTCGGACCGACAAAACAAGCCCCCTTATCCTGAGCGATACGGGAAATTTCCAGGACATCGTAGATAGGAACACGGTCGGGAACGATAACCAGAAGTTTGACTCCGGCATCCATCGCTTCTAAAGCCGCATTCCTCACTAAGGACGCGGGGACAAAGATAACGCTGGCATCGATCGGCCCGGCTTTCTCCCATGCTTCTTCCACTGTATCGTACACAGGAACATCGTGAACTTCTCCCCCTCCTTTTCCGGGTGTCACGCCAGCCACGACTTGAGTTCCGTAGTCCTTCATAAGTTGCGTGCGAACCATCCCCTCTCTTCCAGTGATCCCTTGAACGATCACTTTAGATTTTTCATTGACTAGTATAGACATCCGTTACTCTCGCTTTTTAAAATGAACACTCCATAATTTTGTGATTTTTCCTAGCTCTTGATCAGTCTTTTCCTGTAATCCTTTAAACCCGGAATGGGAAGGTGGATGAAAATGGCATCCTGTTCATGAAACTTGCAGTAAATCTCACAGGCCAGGCATTCCGTACATTTCCCCTTCTTGGCTTCCACCAAAGAAACTTCAAGCACTGATTTTCCCTCTTCGATCTTCAGAATGCCGGGTGAACACGCCTCGACACAGCCTTTTGTCTTGCAATCCGGACATTTCTGATGATCGATGAAGATCCTTCCTGTTAAAGTTTCGAAAAAATAACGATCTTCAGGCACATCGGGAAACACCACTGGTTTGACTTCATGTACAGATTTGCTCTTCTCAATCAGCTCCTCCAGTCTCTTGGCGCAGGATTCAGGAGTGTCATCCCGGCCGTATCCCTCCACTGTAGCCTGAATATCTTTCAGATAAGTTCCAAGAATTTCTATGGCCTTCTCCTCAAAATTTCCGCCCAGACGGATGACAGCGGGAATCTCAAGGTTCTCCTCGTGGAAAGCTTTGACCATTCCCCGTGCTGAGTGGTACTGTTCCTGGCTGGCCACACCAGAGCCAGAAGCAAAATACCCGTTAATATTCGGCTGGGAAAGGATGATCTTTGCTGCCCGGTAGACTTTACTCGCAGAAGGATTACCGCTCGTATCGCAGTAATTGGCCAGTTTGAATCCTTTGTCGAGCACAGCATCCATGGACATCATAGAGCCGCCTCCTCCTGCTCCATGAAATCCTATGTACTTCTTTTCTGGAGGAATGTCTTCTGTCATCTGCAAGAAATAAAAGGTCCCCCGGTGGTCATTCTCTTCCACTTGATAGGCTATTTTTTCCAGCCGGGTTGGCGGCCGGTCGAATTCTCTGGCCACCTCGATGTCCAACTCAGGATGGCGATACACCGCATAATCATCGACGGCAATATGACAGTCTGCTGCATACACTAAATCACTTTCTGTTATGACCAGAGGATTGATCTCTGCGGAGCGAGCATCATACCTGCGGGCCACCCTGTACAGCTTGGCCAAGACTGCAGAGAGCTGGACCAGAATCTTTCCGGAAAGCCCGGCTCTCCTCAAGAGGTTGCGCACCTCATAATCCCTCAGGCCAGTCAACACATCGATAGGGATCTGAAAGACCTTATCCGGATGCTCACGGGCAATCTCCTCGATCCCTGTTCCTCCGACAGAACTGAAAATGAGAAGAGGCGTTTTTTTGGCGTCATCGATCACAAGCCCCACAAAACACTCGGTTTTGATCCTTAGTTTTTCCTCGACTAGAATCTTATCAACAACAAAATTCCCCACTTTCATCCCGAACATCTCTCGTGCTACAGCATCCGCTTCTCCGGCACTCTCTGCAAAACGAATTCCACCCTTGCCGGCTCTTCCAGTCAGCCAGACCTGTATTTTCAAAACGACAGGCTTTCCGATCTTGAACGCAATCTGGCGCGCTTCCTCAGGCGTAAAGGCCAAACCTCCCTCAGGAACACGAATCCCCATATTCTTCAGGATTTTTTTACTCTGGTATTCAAACAGCCGTGCCATTTGTCTTTTCCTTCGTTCCCTATTATTCAAACAGCAGGAAATTTTGTCAACAATAATAGAGATCTCATTTCTACGTTCAACGCAACACTCCAATTTATCTATAAAGGATTACATCGAGTTATTACAAATTTTTAAAGTGGGGCCGAATATACAATTGCAAATGTCAAATGCTGAGATGATACCCCTACAGGGATTGACAACAAATTTTCCCCTATGCTATGTTATGCGAGATTGTAAGGGAAAAAGAAGCAACACAGGGAAGTGTTGGTTTGGAAAAGGAAAAGATAAACATCAAACTGCATAAAAAAAACGTGTGCATTCATAGCAATCCATGAGTGAAAGATGAAAAAAATACAGATTTTGATCGTTGAGGACGAGCGGATCGTTGCTGAGGACGTAAAAACAAAACTGGAGCATGTCGGATACGCTGTTGCAGGAATAGTCAACTCTGGAGAGGAATCCGTTAAAAAGGCAGAAATACTCAAACCTGATCTCGTGTTGATGGATATCGTCCTGGAAGGAAAAATGGACGGGATTGAGGCTGCAGCAGAAATCCTCTCAAAGCTCAATATTCCTGTGGTGTATCTGACTGCTTATTCTGATAAAAAGACACTGAAGAAGGCTAAAGTCACAGAGCCATTCGGTTTTATCATCAAACCTTTCGAAGCCCAGGACCTTTTCACAAGCATCGAGATGGCTCTCTACAGGCACACACTCAGAAACATGCTCAAAGAGAGCGAAGAGAGATATAAGGCTCTATTTGACCGTTCTCTCTCTTACATTTACCTGCATGATTTTAACGGACAGTTTATCGACGCAAATGATGCGGCCCTTAAAGCTCTGGGTTATAAAAGAAAGGAAATCCTCCTACTCAATTTCGCTTCCCTACTCGAAAAGGGTCAACTGCCTGAAGCTATCCAATCCCTCGAAGAAATAATTCGGACCGGTCACCAGAAAAAACCGGATGAGTATAAATTAAGAAGAAAAGATGGGAGTTATATCTGGGTAGAGACCGAAGGCTCTCTTATTTACAAAGACGGAAAGCCCTATGCGATTCAAGGGATTGGAAGAGACATCACTGAAAAAAAGACCGCAGAGGAGACTTTGAGGAAGTCGCGAGAACAGTTGAGAAATCTTGCCTCCCATTTACAATCCATTCGAGAAGAAGAGAGAACAGTTGTCGCACGAGAGATCCATGATGAACTGGGACAGGCGCTGACTGCTATAAAAATGGACCTATCCTGGTTGAACAAAAGAATGCCTGAAAAACAGGACTTACTTTTTAAGAAGACGAAATCCATGTCTGAATTGATCGATTCAACAATCCAAACGGTGCAGAGAATCTCTGCGGAATTGAGGCCAGGATTACTGGATGATATTGGTATTCTCGCAGCCATCGAATGGCAGGCGGAGGAATTTAAAAAAAGAACGGGAGTCGCATGTGAACTATCTGTGGGCTCTCAAGATATCACTCTTGACTCTGAACGTTCCACGGCAATCTTCCGCATCTTCCAGGAAACGCTCACGAATATCACCAGACATGCTAATGCGACAAAGGTCAAAGTCAACCTCCTCAAAAAAGGCAATAGACTTGAACTCAAAATAAAAGACAATGGTAAAGGAATCTCCGAAGAAAAAATATCCGATTCCAAATCTCTGGGACTTGTGGGGATTCAAGAGCGTGTCCATTTTCTGGGGGGCACTATCACTATTAAAGGAATCCAGGGTAAAGGAACGACAATCGCCGTCTCAATCCCTCTTCCGAAACGAGGAAAAAGTCGATGATCAAAATACTTATCGCTGATGACCATCCAATAGTCCGGAAGGGATTGAAAGAAATCATCGAAGAAACCTCTGATATGAAAGTGATTGACGAGGCGAGCACCGGACAGGAAGTGTTAGAAAAGGTATTCAAGACAGAATTCGATGTTGTTTTACTGGACATCTCCATGCCCGGAAAGAGCGGGCTGGATATCCTCAAAGAATTAAAAAACCACAGATCAAAACTGACTGTTCTGGTCTTGAGCATGCATCCAGAAGAACAATACGCCATGCAGGTCTTCAAAGCCGGTGCGTCTGGCTACCTGACAAAAGAAAGCGCGCCTGATGAATTGCTCACAGCCTTGCGAAAAGTCTCAAAAGGAGGAAAGTACGTCTCCTCCTCTCTCGCAGAGAAACTGGCTTACGCTCTTGAAAAGGATGTTGAAAAGGCACCTCACGAGATTCTCTCGGCTCGAGAATATGAAGTGATGCGCAAGATCGCTTCAGGAAAAACTGTCACTGATATCGCCAGGGAATTGTTCCTGAGCCCGAAGACAATCAGCACCTACCGCACACGGATTCTGGAAAAAATGGGCATAAAAAATAATGCGGAATTAATCCGGTATGCCATAAAAAACCATCTTGTCGATTAAATTTTCCATAGTTCGCCACAAAAAACCAGAATAACTCCAATACGCTCCCAAACCTTAATTCAGTGACTGGATTAGCCTTACTCAGAACCTCTGTTGTGTAAGACAAATTCCTACAAAAAAATCAGATAAACTCCTATACCATTACATCCCATCTTTGTATAGCTTATACACACTGGATTATTCACAAGTCGAGATTACGGCAGATGAAAGGAATGGCTCTTAATATCGAGAGAAAGGGAAACAGGCTCCTTTTCCCCATTTATGGGTCTCTTTTTCCTTCTTAAAATTCTCAAGTCCGCATCGGAAAAAGGGGCCTGTCCCCTTTTCTCTCGAAAATGAGAAAGACTGTCGGCAATTCACTTCTATGAATAATTAGGATTCATCATGAAAGTTCTCGTCGTGGATGACTCAGCACTCCTAAGGGAAAGACTAGTGTCCATGATATCTGAACTCCCAGAAATAGCAAAAATCGACCAGGCCCAAAACGCTTCCCAGGCCTTAAATTCTGTGCAGAAACTCAATCCAGATGTTGTGATACTGGATATCCGATTATCTGAAGGAAACGGGATTGAAATCCTTCAAAAAATAAAGAAAGAAAACTCCGCTCCTATAACAATAATGTTCACCAACTTTCCTTACCCGCAATACAGGAAAAAATGCAAGGAATCAGGAGCAGATTTCTTCTTCGACAAATCTACAGAATTTCACAAAATCACGCGTGTGCTCAATAAGATCATTCGGGAATCGCATAAGAAAACCAGCGGAAACATAAAAAAGAAGAGGCAGAATAAAATATGACATGCCTTCCACAGAAATCCATAAAACTTTTTTGTCAGGGCATGCACTTTCCTCATGAGGGGAATTGAAAATGAAAAACATAGAAAAAACTCAAGAGCAATTTATCGAGGAACTCGAAGAATTACAGCAACGGAATAAGGAGTTAGAAATTTCAGAGATCCATAGGATGCAGAAGGAACAGATTTTGAGGGAGTCTGAAAAAAAATACAGGTTGCTCGTCGAATCCTCAGCCGACATGATGTTCATAGTCGACCTCAAAGGAAGTTTTCTCTTCGTCAATAAGGCCTTTAAAAAATACTTAGGATATTCCAAAAAAGAAATGAAAAGAATCAGTGGATTCGCATTAGTCCATCCTGATGATTTAGAAAAGGTAAGAAGTCAGTTTACTCAAATCATGGCCGGCAAAGCTATCGATAACATGGAATACAGATACAAAACCAAGGATGGTCAATACATCCACCTTCTCAATAATGCGGCACCTATCACCGATTCTCATGGAAATGTCGTGGCCGCACTTGGGATTGCCAGAGACATCAGTCCCCGAAAAAGGATGGAAGAAGAATTGCAGAAAGCTCACGATGAGCTTGAACAACGGGTCGCCATACGTACAGACGAGCTTCTCAGAACAAATGAAAAAATGAACAAAGAAATTATTGAACGCAAACGAATCGAAGAGGAACTGCGGAAAAGCGAAGAAAAATACAGGACAATCTTTGAGTCATTCCATGATGTTTATTATCAGACAGATAAGGAGAGTTTGGTCACCATCATCAGTCCTTCAGTCCACACTCGAGCAGGATGGAATCCTGAAGAGATCATCGGACACCCCGTCACAGAGTTCTTCTTAAACCCAGACGATAGTGATGTGATGATGCAAAGGCTATTAGAATCAGGAGCTGTCAATGATTATGAACTCAAGCTCAAAGCTAAGGACGGGAGAGTCATTGAGACATCGGTGAGCTCGCAGCTCATGATCGGAAACGACGGACAGCCGATCGGAGTCGAAGGCATTCTGCGGGATATCACCGAACGCAAGCATGCTGAGGAAGCGCTGAGGGAGAGTGAAGAAAAATACCGGGACCTAGTAGAGAATTTGGCAGAAGTCGTCTATGCTCTCGACTTAAACGGTAAAATCCAGTATATAAGCCCTGCTATCCAATCTCTTATGGGCTACACTCCCGAGGAGATGGAAGGCCGCGCCTTTGCCGGGTTAGTCCACAAAGAAGATCTACCTCTGGCCATGGAACGTTTCAAGGTTCTACTTTCTGGACACACAACGCTCCCTCGTGAGTATCGGGTCAAAGCGAAGTCTGGAGAAATTCGATGGATTCACACCTCCAACCGCCCGGTATTCAAAGGAGATCGTGTGGTTGGAGTACAGGGAGTACTCTCGGATATTACGGAGCGCAAGAAAGCAGAGGAAACCATGCAGTTCATGCAGTTCTCCATCGACCGCACAGCGGATGCCGCTTTCTGGATGGGCAAGGATGCACGCTTTATTTACGTGAATGAGGCAGCCTGCCGCTCTCTGGGATATTCACGGAAGGAACTGCTCCATATGACTGTCCATGATATCGATCCGGATTTTCCAGCCGAAGTCTGGCCTGAACACTGGAAAGATGTGAAGAAACGCGGTTCTTTCGCCCTCGAATCCCATCACCGCACCAAGGACGGAAGAGTTTTTCCAGTGGAGGTGACAGTCAATTATCTGAAGTTCGGGGGAAAGGAATACAACTGTGCCTTTGTCAAGGACATCACAGAGCGAAAAAAGGCAGAGGAAGCACTCCGGGAGAATGAAGAAAAATACCGCGCCATCTTTGAATCGATCAATGATGTTTATTTCCGGACAGATAGTGATGGAAGAGTGACTCTTATCAGTCCCTCTGTCCGGATTCAAGCAGGATGGGATCCTGAAGAGATCGTCGGAAAACAGGTTGCAGATTTTTACCTCAACCCGGATGACCATAAAAAGACAATGGAGAAATTGAACGAATCCGGAGTGGTTAACGATTATGAACTCAAACTTCTCGCCAAGGACGGAAGCGTCATCGAAACTTCGGCCAGCTCGAATCTAGTGTTTGATAAAAATGGAAAATCAGTGGGTTTGGAAGGAGTCCTGCGCAACATCACTGAAAGAAAGCGCGCAGAAGTAGAACTGCAAGCCAGAGAAGCCTATCTCGACCATCTTATCGAAGGGGCCCAAGAAGCAATAGTCATGGCTGATAATGATGGTAAAGCACTCAGGATAAACAAAGAATTCACAAAATTATTCGGGTATACACATGAAGAGGCAGAAGGACGTGTTATAGATGAACTGATTGTTCCCGAGGACCTCAAAACGAGTGCGAAATCATTCACAAAGAATGTGGCCAGGGGAAAGAGGGTGGCTTTCGAGGCACTGCGCCGCAGCAAAGATAAAACACTGATCGATGTGTCGGTTCTTGCGTCTCCGATTGTTATCAGTGGAAAGCAGGTCGGGACCTACGGTATCTATCGAGATATCACAGAACGAAAAAGGACAGAAGAGCAGATAAAAACTTCGCTCAAGGAAAAGGAAATCCTACTCCAGGAAATTCATCACCGGGTGAAAAACAATATGCAGATCATCTCCAGCCTCCTCAATCTTCAATCCAGACATATCAAAGATAAGCAGTCCTTAGAGCTATTCAAGAGCAGCCAGAACCGTGTCAAATCCATGGCTCTCATCCATGAAAGATTGTATCAATCCAAAGACTTCAACAAAGTCGATGTGGCTGACTATGTTCGAGGCCTGACAAATCATTTATTCATTACGTTCGGGGTCAACAAAGATATCATTTCATTAAAAGTCAACATTAAGAATATATTCCTGAATGTTAACACCGCCATACCCTGCGGCCTGATCATCAACGAGCTTGTCTCTAATTCTTTGAAACATGCCTTCCCAGACGGAAAAAAAGGTGAGATTAAAATTTCCATGCATCCTTCAAACAAAAATGAAGTCGAGCTGGTTGTCAGAGATAATGGAGTGGGCATGCCAGAAGAGATGGATTTGAAAAACACAAACTCGCTGGGCTTGAATCTGGTGGGCATGCTCGTCGAAGACCAGCTTCATGGTGAGATCAAGCTGGATAAAAAAGGAGGAACCACATTTCGCTTTCGACTGAAGATAAAAAAATGAAGAAAAAAAGAACAGGGATCGGAACATCCCTGCAAATAATAATGTCTACATGCCGCTTTAAATGAGGAAGTCATGACAGATGGAATCGCAAAGATTTTAGTCGTTGAGGATGAGCGAATTGTCGGTGAGGATATCAAATATAGATTGCAAAAACTCGGGTATTCCGTGCCGCCCATAGTGCGTTCTGGAGAAGAAGCGATCAAAAAAGTAAAAGCACTTTCCCCTGATATGGTACTGATGGATATTGTGCTGGACGGAGAAATGGATGGTGTTGAAGCTGCTGCAATAATTAAATCTCATTATGGCATCCCTGTTGTGTATCTCACCGCTTATTCAGACCAAAAAACTCTGGAACGGGCAAAAATCACCGAGCCATACGGTTATATCCTCAAGCCCTTCGAGAATCGAGACTTGCATATTATTATTGATATAAGTCTGTACAAGCACAAAATGGAAAAAAAGCTGAGAGAGACTGAGGAAACACTTCGAAAAACCCTGAATGACACGATTAAAGCCCTGTCCTCGGCCGTCGAATTGAAGGATCCTTACACTGCGGGCCACCAGAAGAGGGTCTCTGACCTGGCCAGTGCAATCGCCTCAGAGATAGGTCTTTCGCCAGAAAAGATCGACTGCATTCGCTTAGCCGGGCTCATCCATGATGTCGGAAAGATTCGCATTCCTGCTGAAATCCTCAGCTGGCCCAATCAGCTATCCGATATCGATTTCAACTTGATCAAAGCGCATCCTCAAGCAGGCTATGAAATAATGAAAACAATCCATTTTCCGTTTCCAGTTGCCCGAATCGTTCTTCAACACCACGAGAGAATCGATGGCTCCGGCTATCCTGAGGGGCTGATGCGAGATCAGATTCTTATCGAAGCAAAAATTCTGGCGGTCGCGGATGTTGTGGAGGCTATCGCCTCTCACCGTCCCTATAGAGCGGCACTCGGTATTACGCATGCTTTAAACGAAATTTCGAAAAAAAGTGGTTTCCTTTTCGAACCCCGAGTGGTAGAGGCTTGTTTGAATCTCTTTAGCAAAAAAGGATTTAAGCTTAATCACTCATGATAGGATTGCCCATTGAGTATACAGGATAATCAGGTTCGAATGTATGAAGAGGCAGAGAAATGAGAAGGCTCTCGAATCTCTATCTCTTCTTTTTGATGTGCATATTTGAGCCACTGATGAGAGTCTAACATGAATATAAAATCGTCAGGCGGGAGAAGAGAGAGAAGCAGTTCCATGCTTATCTCAATTCACATTCCTTTCAAATTTAACTCCCCGCCTGGCGATTATTCTCATAATAAACAAATTCTGACTCCAGCCACAACTCCTCATCCAAGACAACCAACTTCATCATCGCCTTTCTGCGCATTGTGATGTAATCGGAATCCACAATTAAGGAGTATCAGTCTTTTACATACTTGTGGAAGGTTTAACTTTAGGATTTCCTTCACCCTACCTCAATATATTTAGTCTGATTCAGCCAGCAAAAACTTAAAAAAAAGAACAAACAACTGTCTTTTTAAGCATGCCTGCTCAGACAAATTTGAGGAGTGGGAATCGTTTCTGCCTTGATTTTTATTGAGATATTGGAGAACATAAAAGAAAATTTAGAGATTGATCCCATCATAAAAAACAGAGGGAAAGTGAAGAACGAGGATGAGCTAATACCCAAGAAAAGAAAACCCATCACCGCAGCCATCCTATCATCTGTGACTCCGGGTCTCGGACAGGTCTATAACGGCCAGGTCATTAAAGGATTCTTTCTCTTCCTTGCAACAAACCTGTTTATCGTCCTGCTCTCCTTTACTGGCCTGCAGTTCTCTTTTTATGGATTGATGGCCATCATCATGCTCTCACTCTTCTTCTGGCTGTTTATAGTCTTGGAAGCCTTCTTTACGGCCAAAAAAATCAAAGAGATTTCCCTCAAGCCATACAACAAGTGGTCTATCTATCTGCTCATCGTTCTCGTGACTTTTGGGATTGACTATGTCTCCACTGATTTTTTCTTAAAAAACATCCTGGGAATACAAGGATATAGGCTTCAGACAGGTTCGATGCAGCCATCTCTCCAAAAGGGAGAATACATAATGGCCAACCTCAAATATTACAAATCCAAAACTCTTAAGAGAGGAGATCTAGTCGTATTTAAATTCCCGCAAGAGCCATCCAAAGACTTCCTCAAAAGAGTTGTGGCTCTGGAAGGAGAAAAAATTGAGATAAAGGAGAGGCTAGTATTTATAAATAACCGCCCTCTCCATGAAGATTATAAAATCTTTACAAAAAGCAGAATGGGCTCTAAAACGAAGGATTTCATCTCTCCTGATCTCTTCAGAGATGATTATGGTCCGGTGATGGTTCCCTGGGGAACATGCTTTGTTCTAGGAGACAACCGGGATAACAGCCATGACAGCCGGCACTGGGATTTTTTACCCTTAAAAAACATTAAAGGTAAAGCGTTCTACATTTATTTGTCTGTGGATATCACACGAATCGGAAGGAACATAAAATAACCGCAAGGCTGGTAAATTCTGTGAGAGGAAACGAAGATGAAAAACAAGGCGAAATCTCCTGAGGAAAAATCCCTCCTGAAAACTTTCCTTGAAAAAGCGAGACGATTTCTGACCATACTCTTCGCCATGGGCGTTGATAAACATCTGGATTATGATCAGGAAGAGACAGGCCTGCAGAAACACAATAATGAGAAGAAAAAGGGCAGTTGAGAAAATGAAAAAGCTGGCTGTCTTAGGGAAATAAGCAAAAGGGGATTAATGGTGGGTCAAATCCTGCACAGCCAGCCAAACAGGATTTTCTAGGATTATAACACAAATCATATAAAAATTGTAGTAATAATAGGAATTTTTTAAAAAAAATTAAAATCTTTTTTTTAAAATAACTGCTTATCCCCCATCAGAAGATTTAGGCAGCTCCAAAAACGGAACACACTTCAGCTGAGTTTCTGCATTGAGTGAGTATTGAAGAAGGGGGGCGCTGGCTGTTTGAGGGGAAAAGAAGCAAAAGGGGTTGACTGTGAATAAACCCTGCCCAGCCAGCCTAACAAGGTCATAAATTTAGTCGGAGAAGTCAAAAAAAAATTGAATAATCTTGTATTGGCTATTTTTTTCCATTTTCTGGTAAACTATAACTCCATTCAAAAGGAGGTATCACATGGCAACCTACATCATTCTCAGCCGAATTTCTCCTGAAGCATTCAGCGATCCGTTTGAATTCAAAAAAATTGCCGAATCAGTGGCTTCAAGGATCAAGAAGGATTGTCCCGGTGTCGTGTGGAAAGAGAGTTATTCCACAACAGGTCGTTTCGATGCCGTGGATATTGTCGAATCGGAAGATCCGAAGCAGGTTATGAAAGCCACCATGATCATCCGGGCCTTTGGCCACTCGACAACCGAAACACTGGCAGGAATGCCCTGGGACGATTTTCTGAAAATAATTTAATCGGCGTAAGGTTCTTTTTTGCCTTACTCCAGCCAGATCTTTACTGAGACATTCTCGTCGTCATCATTGATCTCTATAAAAACCATCGGGCCGTGTTTCTTCAGCTCTGCAAACAATTCCTTGAGATCAAGATCACAGTCATCATCCAGGATCTTCATTTTTTCATCGCTGGCGCATGCCAAAACCGCTTCAACCACAGCTATCGGCAGCGTAATTTTGACCCTGGTCTTTCCTGTATCGTTATCCGTAATCAGCACCTTGAACCACTGCACTTCCTCCCCAGGCTTGTAATCCGGGTTTTTCTTGACCGCTTTCTTGACTTTCTGCAGGTCATCATTGCTATCAGCAAAAAGAAGACTCGGGAGAAATACACAAAACACAAACAGGACTAAAACTAAAATGACTACTTTTTTCATCACATACCTCCAATCTCATTATTCTATCCAGATTTTGATCACTGTTCCTTCTTCTGGATTGCTTATCTCTATGATCTCTCCTTCTTCCATCAGAGTCTTGGTGATCGTATCCAGGTCATACCCCTCTTTTCTCAATTCGGCTTTTTCCTCTTCAGACATCGAACCAAAGGCAAGGTCAGCCAGAGCCCAGGGGATATTGATCTTCACAGTCAGTTTACCGTCTTTCCACACTCTGATTTTCAGCAAGAGTGCTCTTCTCTCGGGCATTTCTTCTTCCAAATCCTTCAGAACATCAGGGTCGATCCTGAGCAAGGCGATTTTGGCTCTGTCTCTGAGCTCGTCATCTCTTTCCTTCTGGATGATTTCCTTGAGTACAGGAACCGCCTTGGCCGCAATCTTCTTATCCTTCACTTGGCTCAGTCGAATGGCGGCAAAATACCTGATTACTCTGTTCGAATGGGAAAGTCTCTGTTCTATTTCTGAGACGTAAGACCTTCTTCCTTTCTGGTAGAGCTCGTAGGCTAATTCGATGATATCTGTCTCCGCATCTTCGCTGAGACTTCTGCTCCGGTCTTTTCGCTTGAGGTAATCCTGGAAGGCTCTTAAAGCGTCTCGCTCTTTGCCTCCCTGCTCCTTCAGACACTTGGCTCTGTAGAACACAGCCTGGGAAAACCAGGGACTATCCGGATACTCATCCATGAGCTGTTCCAATTTTTCCTGAGCTTTCTTCCATTCCTTATCGAAGATCAGGATCTTTGCTTCCTGGAAGAGCTTCTCGTCCGGCTGTGCGTAAGCGAAGGCGTGAAGGACAAAGACGGCAAGGAAGAGAATCCCGATGTATAAAACCGATTTTTTCATTTTATATCTCATGTTGTTTCTCCAGCTCTTTCTTTAATAAATTTATCTTCAATAAAATTTGTTTGTCTTCGATCATTCTCTGAAGTTTATTGACCTCTTGCGCAGAGAGTTGGACGCTTATTTCCGTCAGCTCGTAGAAGAGGAATTCAATCTGGTCGCAGATCGCTTTCGCTTTGGCCAATTGGAATTTGTCCAACTGCGGATTGATGTATCTTTTCTTTTCAAGCAGGCTTCTTGCCTGTTCAGCAGCATATTCACTCTGCCAGAAGTCCGCAGACCTTTGAGA
>DAOVAM010000043.1 GCA_030671065.1 Candidatus Aminicenantota bacterium | reverse complement strand
ATTAAAGAGTGGGAGGCTTTTTTAAAGATGGCTTCTGATTTTTCATGCTTCAATATAAAGCCTTTGATCAAATCATCGAACAATCTTTTTTTATCCATGATCAGCCTCTTTTGCCTTTAAAACGAGTCAGAATTTCGATCTGCAATCCACACCCTGGAAAAAGCACGATTATCCACTCAAAAGTTCTCTTCAAATGCGAATTTCCCTGATGAATAATCCCTCAGTCAAGCTTCTTGAGTTTTTGTACTGCATAGATTAGAACAATGAAAAAAAATAGTCAAAAGAGTTTGATAAAGATTTCCACAATAGACTGCTCTATCTGATTAAAAGAAAAGGAGGACATTGATCAAAGGAACAAGAAGACAGATTCCCTTTTTCTTCCTAAATGGATACAGCTCTACACGCTCAGCAATTATGCAACTCTTTTGTTAAGAATATTGAATACAATGGTGTCATTGCGGGGTCATGGCGGCAACCTCGACTTTGTGTCATTGCGAGGAGCTCTGCGACGTGGCAATCTCGTAAGATATTATTGAAAAAAAAGTAATTTATTTATGAGATCGCCACGCTTCGCTCGCGATGACAATTAATCTAAAGAAAAGGTCGTCAGATTTGCTCGCCCGAAGGGGAAAAGATGCCGACATATGATGAATGAACATCCATCTTAGATGTTTTAAATAGGGTGTCGGCAGATTTTATGAATAATCCAGAGGGCTACTCCTTCAGAAATTGAGTTATTTTTATGTTTCTCTTTTCCAAGCTTGTTCCCAGAGATTTTTCCAGCCTTGCTAACGCAAGATTATAAGAAACCAGCGAGTTCAGCTCCAAAGACCTTTCCCTTGCCAACTCTTCCTGGTACTGAAGGACAAAATAGTTGGTGGTCAGTCCGACATTCAGCTTTTTCACCTCAGCCTCCAGCCTTCTCTCTGCCAATTCACGAGAAACGCGGTATGCCTGAACCCTCTTAAAGTTTGTTTCCACATCTCTTACTGCATTTCTGACTTCGAGGAAGACCTGCTTTTCCAGGTTTTTCAATTCAAGAAGGCCTTTTTCTATCTCCATTTTTGCCCTGACATAATCCGCTTTCGTGGTGAAAATGCTCAGGGGTAAGGAAAGAGTCAAACCAACAGTCCAGTTATTGTATGTGAAGCCAAGAGCTTCCTTTAGGGCATCAGAAGGAGGATGAACTTCTTCTCCAAGAGGAGGCCCGAAAGGATTCGAGGGATCAAAAATAATTTCTGTTCCTGAAAGGCCCGGGCTCCAGTATGAAAACTCCAAATCCAAACCTGGAAGCATCTGATTCTTAGCCACCTTCAAGTCCAATTCATTGGTCTCTAAAGTTTTCTTCTTCATCTTCAGATCCGGACTCTTCTCTAAAGCCTTATTCAATGCCTCTTCGAGGGAGATCTCTTCCCGATCAAAACTCGGTTTATCCAGAGGGATGATCTTTTTCGGACTCAATTCCTCTCCCACTGTCAGGTTGAGGAGGTCTTTGAGCAGGTCCTCGCTTCTCCGGATCAGAGCTTCTGCTTGAAGGATGTCCGCTTCCCGTGAAGCCACCGTAGCTTCAGCATTCAAGATTTCAATCTCAGCCAGTTTTCCCACTTCCACTTCCTTTTTATTCTTCGATAAAAGGTCTTGGGCAAGCTTTAGGGATTGTTGTTTAACCCTATAATTATCGATTGAATAGACAAGGTTCCAGTAAGCTTCCTGCACTCTGTAAACCGCGTCTAAAAGAAATTTTTCAAACTGACTGACTGAAATATCCAGATTGTTACGGGCAACGATGATTTCTCTCCGGCTGACTTTAAAGCCAAAATTCTTCAAAAGTGGCTGGATTACACTGAGTCGCAACGAGCTTCCGTAACGCGGATTGATGACTTGAAAGCCCGAGTTTGTTTCATACTTGTTGTTATATAACGAGAGAGAAAAGTTTCCTCCTGTGGGAATTTGTTGAACTAGAGCCGCAGAATAATTCAAATCCTTGGTGATAACAGTATCTGCCTGTTCGAGCCACCAGGAAGATGGGTTTTCCACATGCTCGTTTCCGAAGCTGATATCAAACCGGGGCATAAAGGTTTCTTTGGCTTTGGTCAGAGAGGCGTCGGCTATCTCCGGATTAATGACTTCCACTGCGACGCTGATGTTATCTCTCAAAGCCCTGATGATGCACTCTTCAAGAGTAAGAAAAAGCTGTTCTTCCTCCTGAGAGTAACACGGTTTGAAGAATGAGATTAAAATGAATACCGCAATAAAACTCGCTTTTATCCTCACTTTACTCCTCCTGATATAAATTTATATGAACAGAGGTAATCATCCTGTCCAATCATTCTGATTATCTTGTTTTCTACTTCAATCAAATAATACGGATATTGACCCTCATTGGTTCAGTAAAGATAAATTTATTCTCATTTCAAATCTAGAAATAGAGGCATGATATTACTTTTTCTGTGCTGTGGAAAGAGGAAAAGAGGGAAGGCGTGGGTAGGCATTTAAATCCAAAGATAAGGAAGGCTTCATACCTCCCTTGATTTTTTCCAGTGCCAGGGCCGCAACCATGGCCGCATTATCCGTACAGAATTCAGGCGAAGGAATGAAAGGAGTCAGACGGATTTTTTGGGTGAACTCTGTGAAATGCTTTCTAAGCTTCTTGTTCCTGGCTACACCACCACAAAGGAGCAGGGATTTCGGCTTGAAGAGCTTCACGGCCTGAGTTAAGTTTCCGAGCAACGCCCGGATGACAGCCATCTCGAAGCTGGCGAGAAAATCAACAAAAAGAGGACTGCTCTTAGATATCTTTTGCTCTTTAATCTTCTTTAAAGCTGCTGTCTTCAGCCCGCTGAAACTGAAATCAAGGCTTCCATCAGTCATATGCGGCAAAGCAAAGGAAAACTTCTGCGGATCTCCTTTCTCGGCCAGTTTATCGATCACAGGACCTCCCGGATAACCCAGATCAAGGAATTTCGCAATCTTATCCAGCGCTTCCCCTGCGGCATCATCTCGTGTTTTTCCGATGAGTTGATAATCCAATTTTTTCTTCATCAAAAAAGATGACGTATGACCGCCCGAGACCACAAGGGCCAGTGCGGGGAAGTCGACCTTTGGATTTTCGATGAACGCAGACTCCATATGGGCTTCAAGATGGTCAACCACGACTAAAGGCTTTTCGAAGTAGTAGGCCAAACCTTTTGCAAAAGAGAGTCCCACCAGCAGAGAACCGATCAGGCCAGGACCCTGCGTGACAGCATAAACATCCACCTTGTCGATTGTTAATCCTGCACGCATCAAACACTCTTGGACAACATAGACGATGGAGGTGATATGCTGGCGGGACGCCAACTCCGGTACCACTCCACCAAAAGGGGCATGAATCTCATCCTGTGTCAGAACAATATTGCTCAAGATCCTGAAATCATCATTCAGGACAGAAGCTGATGTCTCATCACAAGATGTTTCGATTCCCAAAACGTTCATGACTTCAGGTCCTTCTTCATTCCTCTCTTTGAGTCTTATTGAACAAATCTTTCAGGCTTTTTTCATAAGGAGGCCGGCATATCCCCTTTTCGGTGATGATGGCAGAGATGTAAGATGCCGGCGAGACATCAAAAGCAGGATTTTCCACCTCCACATGGGGGATAGTCACACAACGTCCACCGAATTCTCTGACTTCCAGAGCGCTACGTTGTTCAATGGGAATCTCGCTTCCAATGGCTAAGCTTAAATCTATGGTCTGAGTTGGGGCTGCCACATAAAACGGAAGCCTGTGCTCTTTCGCCAGAACAGCAACAGTGTAAGTTCCGATTTTGTTGGCTGTGTCTCCATTCCTGGCTATTCTGTCTGCTCCCACAATCACTTTTGAAATCACTCCTTTCTGCATCAAATGGCCAGCCATGTTATCTGTTATCAGAGTCACGGGAACATTTTCTTTATCAAGCTCCCAGCAGGTGAGCCTGGCACCCTGAAGGAGAGGTCTTGTCTCATCGGCATAGACATGAATTCGTTTTCCTTCCTTAAAAGCGGCCACGATGATTCCTAAGGCTGTGCCATACGCGGCCGTTGCCAAAGCACCAGCGTTGCAGTGCGTCAGGACGGAATCTCCGTCTTTGAGAAGGCCCTTTCCCAGGAACCCGATTTTTTTATTTGTCTCAACGTCCTCTGCTTCAATTTCCATAGCTTCCTTGATCAGTCTCTTTTTCAACTGAGACAGATCGATGGCCTTGTTTTTCTCGAAAGTTATCTTCATCCGCTCCAGAGCCCAGAAAAGATTGCGAGCCGTCGGCCTTGTCCTTTCCAGCCTTTGAACAATCCGGCTGAATTCCTCTTCCACATCTTTACCTTTTCTCATCTTCAAAAAACCCAGAGCCACGCCAAAAGCGGCAGCCACTCCGATGGCCGGAGCGCCCCGAATGATCATCTTTTCGATAGCTTCAGCCACCTGTATATAATCTTGGCATTCCACATAAACCTCTTTCTCCGGAAGTTTCCTCTGGTCGATCATCACGACGCGGTCTTTCTTCCACTGGATCGTCGGTAGCATTTATCTCTCCTTCTTCCAGTCAGGAGTTTCAGGCATGGCGTGTAATATAATATGAATTAAATCGAATGGAGTAAAGAATAAAAGCTGATCAAAAAATTGGGATCTGACCCCAAATATCATATATTATTTCGTCTCAAGGAGAGCCAGAAAAGCCTCTTGAGGAACTTCGACCTGGCCAATCTTTTTCATTCTTTTTTTGCCTGTTTTCTGTTTTTCAAGGAGCTTCATCTTTCTCGTGTAATCGCCTCCATAAAGCTTGGCCAGAACATCCTTCCTGTAAGGCTTGATGGTTTCCCTGGCAATCACCCTTTTCCCAATCGCTGCCTGAAGAGAAATTTCATACTGTTGTCTTGGAATGAGTTTTCTCATCCTGTGCACCAAAGCCTTTCCCCTGGCAAAGGCTTTGTCTTTGTGAACGACCAAGGAAAAGGCGTCAACAACTTCTCTGTTGATCAGGATATCCAGCTTGACAAGAGAAGCTTCTCTGAATCCTGCGAACTCGTAATCCATAGAGGCATACCCCTGGGAAACTGATTTTAACTGGTTGTAAAAATCAATCACGACCTCATTCATTGGAAGATGATAAGTCAGGAAAATGCGCTGTGTGCTGATGTATTCCAGCTTCTTCTGTTCTCCCCTCCTGCTTTCCAGAAGTTTGAGCACAGCACCCAAGTATTGATCCGGCGTGATGATCAGCGCTTCGATTAGAGGTTCTTCGATCTTAAGCACCTCATGTGCGGGTGGAATCTGGGATGGATTGTGAAACTCTACAACCCGGCCATCTTTCCTAGTGACTTTGAAGTTTACGCTCGGCGCAGTGGTCACAAGGTTCAAATCGAATTCCCTCTCCAGTCTCTCCTGAACAATTTCTCTGTGGAGAAGTCCTAAAAATCCACTCCGGAACCCCATGCCCAGAGCAGGCGAGTTCTCAGGCTCATAATGGAAAGAAGAATCATTGAGTCTCAACTTTTCGAGAGCCTTCCTTAAATCTTGGACACTGCTTTCTCCCGCAGGGAACATGCCGCAGAAGACCATTGATTTGGCCTCTTGAAAGCCAGGAAGGGACTGGACTGCTTTTCTGTTTCTTTCCGTGACCGTATCGCCGATTCTAGCGTGGCTCAATTCGCGGATTCCGGCAATAATGTACCCCACTTCTCCTGCAATCAAACGGTCCACTTTTTTTGGTTTGGGAGTCAGGAATCCGAGCTCCTCCACTTCGTAAAAAGCACCACTCGACATCAGTTCAATCTGGGTTCCTGTACTTACCGTACCATCGAAAATCCTTACCAGAATAATCACCCCGCGGTAGGAATCGAACCAGGAATCGAAGACCAAGGCTTTAAGAGGAGAATCAAGGTTTCCCTCTGGAGAAGGAATACGGACGACGATGCTTTCAAGGATTTGATCAATTGCGATTCCCTTTTTTGCACTTGCCAGGATCGCTTCTTCCCTTTTGATGCCGATTATATTTTCCAGCTGTTCGAGCGTGAGTTCTGGATTGGCTTGTGAGAGGTCGATCTTGTTGATGACAGGGATGAGGACAAGGTCATTCTGAAGGGCAAGATAGGTGTTGGCTAACGTCTGCGCTTCCACTCCCTGCGAGGCATCGATGACGAGGAGCGCTCCCTCGCAAGCGGCCAGACTGCGGGACACTTCATAAGTGAAATCCACATGTCCGGGGGTATCGATCAGGTTAAGGACATACTCTTCTCCAGATTCAATTTTATACTGGAGGCGGGCTGTTTGAGCTTTTATGGTGATTCCCCTTTCCCGCTCTAGATCCATTGTATCCAGAACCTGGTCCTTGAACTCTCGGGGAGAAAGAGCGCCTGTCTTCTCCAGGAGGCGATCAGCCAGCGTAGACTTGCCGTGATCAATATGCGCAATAATGGAAAAATTCCTAAACTTCATCATTATTCTCAGTTTGAGACATCTTCTTACAATAAGAGGTCTCAAACTGAGAATAATGGCAAAAACGAAATAATTAGTCAAATTACTAAAGTTACTAAGGTCTGATCCTAACTTGGTCATGCTTTATTCTTCAGTTCATCCAGAACCCCGGTCGCTCTTGACTTTTCAGCCTGACTCAAGTACCTTTGTTAAGAGTATTTTAGATAATAAGAACTAGAGCCTTCAGAGGAGGTTTTTAATGTTTTTGATTGGACCTGTCGGACCGATGGAACTTGTTCTCATAATTCTGATTATTGTCATAATCTTTGGCGCGCGTAAGCTCCCCGAATTAGGAAAATCCTTAGGAGAAGGCATAAAGAATTTTCGAAAATCCATAACCTCTAAAGAAAAAGAAAATGAACCCCCTCCAGATAAGACGGAGCCTCCTGCTAAGGAAGAATGAGCCATATCTTTGAAACAAATCGTCAAACACACACAGAGAACAAAGAGAATTATTTCTTCGGTCTTTCAAATTTCCTGAAATCATTTTCCCACAAATATTCCTCGCTTGGAAAATCTTTTTCGCCATCCCCTCATCGACCCGCGTAAATGAACAATACTTGAAAATGCCTTTGTATGCCGGATTTGATTTGGGAGGGACACACCTGAAATTCGGTTCAACCGATTCCAACGGAAATATCATTTTTAACTCAAAAACTGCCACTCCACCCACTATTGGAGAATTGCTCCACCTCCTTGAAAAACTCTGGGGCGACTTGAAAGGAAAAGACAAAAGACGCATCGAAGCCGTAGGCTTTGGCTTTCCAGGAATCTTCAGTCTAGAACAGCAAAGAATCCTTCAATCTCCAAACTTTGCTGAACTCGACAATTTTGATCTCATTCCTGCTCTCTCTGAATTTATAGAAGTTCCCTTCTGGATCAACAATGACGCCAATATGGCCGCGTTCGGCGAATACAAATGCGGAGCCGGTAAGGACGTTCAAAGCCTCATTTTTTTGACTATCGGCACCGGAGTCGGTTCAGGAATCATCCTTGATGGAGAGCTCTGGCGAGGCAAATGTGGCTTCGCTGGAGAACTAGGACATGTGACTGTTAATCCAGACGGGGAAAAGTGCAATTGTGGAGGACAGGGCTGTTTAGAGACAGAAGTTTCTGCTTCCAAAATTGTGAAGAACTATAACACTCTGAGAAAAAAAGAGGAACAGCTCACTGCCAAAGAGGTTTTTCACAGAGCGAAAAAAGGAGAACAGGATGCCCGGCAAGCCTTCGCTCTTGCAGGAAGCTTTTTAGGAATAGGCCTCGGAATCGCAATAAATTTCTTGAACCCAGAGAAAGTTCTCCTTGGTGGTGCAGTCATGTCTGCGGAAGATCTTTTGCTCTCTCCTGCTCTTGAAGAAGTTAAAAAAAGGTCTTACCAGGCATCTTTCCAATGCTGCGTGATCGAAAAAGCCATTCTCGGAAATAAAGCAGGCTTTCTCGGAGCTGCCCTATGGGCAAGGAAAGAGATACTGAAATAAAAGTCGACTTGTTCATTGAAATCCAATTTTTTCTCTTGTTCCCCTTGTCGTTCGAGATTAATCCAAAAGCAGCACAGTTCGCTCCCTTGATTTATCACCCAGAAATCTTGACTCTTGGCAGAGAGTCATTTATTGTAGTGGATTGAATCAAAATACAAGAAAAAAGAGTTAATCCATATAAAGAGTCCGAAAAAGATTGCTCAAAGGATGCAAGAAGGAAGGAGGTTCGAGGTGGCGAAGAAAATATTTGGAATTCTTTCGATAGTTTTTTGTCTGACAGGACTCACATCCAACATTCTAGCTCAAACACATACAGGAACAATAAAAGGAAAAATAACCAATACAGAAGGAGTTCCTTTGCCCGATGTCACTGTTTACCTCTCTTCACCCAGTTTATTGGGAATGCGGACGTATTTAACCTCAGGAACGGGCAACATCGTATTCTCTGGCCTTCCTCCCGGACTCTACAGGCTCATCGTTGAATTGCCAGAATATAAAACAGTCAAGATCGATAATGTCATCATAAGAGTCGGAAAAACGGTCCTCATGGACATTCCCTTGGAAGCAACCACGGCAGAAGAAAAAATCACATGGAAAATTCCTACTTTCACATTAGATGCCGTGTCAACAAAAATAGCCGTAAATATCGATAAAGACCTTCTCGAACATATCCCTTTTCCAAGAGACCTCCAGGATATTATTGATTCATCACCGGGAGTATTCACCGAGAGAGTTCCATTCCAAAAAAAATCATTTATTCATAGCCTGGCCTCAAAAGGTACAATCTTTTCCTTTCACGGGTTAACCATGAACAGTCCTTCAGATGGGAAGCTCCTCATCAACATAAACTCTGATGCCATCGAGGAGATTGAATTGGAAACCGCGGCTCTCCCTGCAGAAGTCGGATTGACCGATGGTGGATACATCAACGTGATCACAAAATCAGGCGGGAACAGGTTGGGCGGAGAACTCATTCTGTATCATACGAGTGACAATGTCTCAAGTCTTCTCCGATCCGAGGATGTCTTAGGCGGCCCAGGGATCTCTCCGCCTGCACTGGATAAAAGACTGTGGGACACCTCATTATCTCTTGGAGGCTTGATATTCGAGAACAAATTCTGGTTCTTCGGAAATGCGCGTATAATTTCACAAAAACGAACCACGCCATTTATTCCCTGGATTGATCCTCAAGGAATCGAACACCCCGGATTCAACAGGTCAAATGAGGAAAAAATGGCGCTCTTCAAGATGACCGGGCGTTTAATTCCCGAGTTTCAGGTTTCAGGAATGTTCAACTACAGTAACCGTAGCCGCTCAGCCTATGAATCCACTGTGGGTTGGAATAAACCTGAAGAGTCCACTCGCATTCTGGATAAGGAAAAAAGCTACACAGCCACAGTAATGCTCAGCTATGATCTCGATCCAAAAACGGTTGCTTATGGCAAATTAGGTTTCATCAACATCAAATCTCCTCTCCGTCTTGATGAAGTCGGAAGAAACAAACCTCAATACTTTGATGAGGGAACAGGCCATTTTTGGGGTAGTTCAGGCTTCAACGCAAACAAAAAGCAAACTCGATTTCAGATCACCGCCTCTATCATTCACTTTCAAGATAACTTCCTTGGAGGAAGCCATGAATTTAAAGCCGGAGGAGAATTCGAGTATACGATCAGAGATCAAGCAGTCTGGAAATTCGATAACCTGTCGATGAATTATTATTATGACAGCCCTGCGTACTTCGGTCAGGACACGTCTCCATCAAGCGGTTTCCTTGTCGATAAAGGAAAAATATCATTCGCAATTGCTGCTCTTAATGAATTGCCGAATAATCCCAAATTCGAAAGCCGGAGGTTTGCCTTATTTGTCCAAGATTCAGTCACTCTTTTTAGAAGATTAACCCTAACGCTGGGCCTCAGATTTGACCGGAGCGGTGTCGACCTCTCCTCTCATGCTAAAGGAATAAGCGGCAATAATGTTTCCTTTAATATCGGTGAAAATCTGATCCTTCCTCTGTATGAAATCAATCCTTTTTATGCGTACTCGACCCCCAGGTGGAAAGACATTATCATTTGGAACGCTTTTTCACCGCGTTTTGGATTAAGCTTCGACATCTTCGGAAACGGAAAATCACTGTTTAAAACTTCTTACGCCCGCTACACTGAACCTATGCTGCTTGACTATCTCCTAGATTTAAATCCTTTAAATCCATCTCGCTCTCACCAGTTCATCTGGTTTGATGAAGACATGAATGGAGAAGTGGATGACAACGATACCTACGTTCTTTATCCTGAAGATTACCGCATATACAACCCAGATTATTATGACAAAAAGATTGAATCCGGGGTTCAATCGCCTTACACAGATGAATTCACAGCCGGGATCCACCAGGAGATCTTTAACAATTTCTCCGTTCGAGTGAGCTACATTCACAAAATCAAAAAAAATATCCTGGCTTACGTTCTGTATGACCCTGACCTGGACAAAGATTGGTACACCCTTGACCAGGATACCGAAAACTGGTGGATACCTTTTGAAACCATAGTGCCTGGCGTAGATGCTTACCCCGATACTCCGGTAAGCACGTATTTCTGGTCCAACAATGCCCCTCCTCTTTTTTCGAGACTAAAAAATGTTCCAGAACTTAAGAGAAAAGTACAGGCTATAGAGATAGCGTTCAACAAAAGAATGTTGAACAACTGGCAATTGAATGGCTCAGTTGTTTTCAGTGAGGCCACAGGAAACACCAATTTCATGGCCGGCGGAAACTCTGGATTCTCAAATACACTATTGAATCCCAACTCATTCGTAAACCTTCCCGACAATTCAAGATTCGCTTATGACATTCCCTTTTCATTAAAACTGATGGGAACATACAAGTTTCCTCTTGGATTCTTCCTGAGTTTCTATTACAGATACATGTCAGGCATTCCATGGACCAGGAGTGTCACTGTCATCCCGCCATCCGCCTGGACCCAATCGAACAATGCCTACAGCACTCCCGTTACAGTTCTTCTCGAAAGGCCAGGAGACAGAAGAACAGAACCTTATTCCTGTCTGGACTTGAGAATCGAAAAAGAGTTCAAAACAGGCAGAGCAGGGAGGTTCATTCTCTCCGCTGACATCATGAATGTTCTCGGAAACACGAACGATTTCACTTTCCAAAATGACGGAGGATTCTGGTACCCGAATGATGAAAACACAAGCCTTGGCACTCGAGTCTTGAGCTCAACTTACAAAAATATCACATCCCTCTTTGGAACACGGACGCTCAGATTAACACTCCGTTTGAGCTTCTGATTCGGCCATCCTCCATACCAAGCTCAATGATTTCTTCCAATTAAACTCATTTTATTATTTATCACGGACGCTCTTCTGAGTTGCGAGAACATCTCTGATCACCTGCCTTCATCTAACTCACAGCTACCACTTTTCCCCAGCTCGAGTTCTCTGAGTGACCTGAGTCCCTGGGGAGAAACTTCTCATGAAAGATAAATGAATGCGAGCTTATTTTTGAGATGGTGCGGAAGGTGGGACTCGAACCCACACGGTCTAAAAGACCATAAACTCCTGAGGCTTACGCGTCTACCAATTCCGCCACTTCCGCATTCGGGAGAATCTCCACTCCCCAGAGCTGTCTTATTATAATTCCATCTCAAAAAAGAGTAAAGGGAATAAAACGAGGAGTTAGGATCAGACCTTAGTAACTTGACAAATGGAGATTCAGCTCTTATTTTAACAATCAGTGACATTTTCCAATCTTCACTATTTCTTCCCAACCGATTCTTTGAATACCACATTTATCCTAAATCACAACAAGGAGGTCTAATGAAACTTTCGAATCGGGGACAGGTTGAAAACCTTTCCAAATTTCAGAGTAAAGACTTTTTAACAACTTCATTTTTTCTCAACTCTGATAAGAGCAAAATGAGGAAAAAAGAGATTGATCTCTCTTTGAAAAACCTTCTGAACACAAGCAAATCCCAAGTCGAACACATGGAAACGAGCAAGAAGAAAAAAGATTCCTTGATTAAAGATCTGGACAAGATAAAACGATTTTGTTCTCAAAATCTCTCCTCGGACAATTCATCCGGGCTGGCGATATTCTCATGCAGCAGCCAAGATTTTTGGCAGACATTCAGCCTTCCCAGCCCTCCTCGAAACAGAATTGTATTCGATATGAATCCGTATGTGCGACCTCTTTCTGCGATTCTTGATGATCACCGCCGAATTTTTGCTCTAACCC
>DAOVAM010000026.1 GCA_030671065.1 Candidatus Aminicenantota bacterium | reverse complement strand
TTCATCCGAAAAAGATTTTTGGGAGGTTTGAATCTGATCCCGATAGTGTCAGCCCTTTCCCTTTAATGTTTCCCCCCTCTCATCATTTCTTTAGCGTGTTCCATGATAGGGAGAATCAACCTTATGCACAGAGTAACGGCTTTAACCGATCCGGGAAAATTGACGATAATGGTCTTGCCTTTCATTCCACTATACGCGCGTGATAAGACCGCATAGGGAGTTTCATTGTAGGATTCCCTCCTCAGGAATTCGCTGATACCAAGGAGTTCTTTTTCACAGATCTCTTTGGTCACATCAGGGGTTATATCCCGAGATGATATTCCTGTCCCCCCTGTTGTAAAGATATAATCTTTATCCAAGTTTTTAATGATCTCTGCGTGTATGGCTTCCCTTTCATCCGGGACAACAGCCAATGTCACGTTCACCGAAAGATCACTTTCCAAGATGAGCTCTCTGATCTTTGGTCCAGAGAGATCCTGATATTCTCCCCGATAAGCTCTATCGGAGACGGTAATCACCGCTACTTCCAGCATGGATAACTCCTCCTTTAACAACTCTGGCAAATATCCCCATTTCAGGCATGATACAGCGCCCTGCCTGGTAGTAAATGGCACAGTGTGAGTGACATTCTTTGCCTTTTTGGGTGATGAACAGCTCAGCTTCTCCTATGTGGATTTTTCCTCCAATTTCAGCATCAGACCAATCTATCTCGCGAGTAACGAGATTTTCACCAAACGCACCGGGCTCCAAATCCAATCCTTCAGCTTTCATCTCATCGATGGCTTCTCCGGCCAGAAGGGAAACCTGGCGATGACCTTTTCCAGAGTGCGCATCATTTTCAATCCCGAAATCCTCGATCAGCCGGACCTGATCAACCTCGTATTTTTGAATCCCTTTTTCACTCGAAACACACACAGCCTCAACGATGAACTTCATGCTTGACCTTCTCCTTCAAGGATATTTCACTGATCACCATGTTCTTATCCACAGCTTTGCACATATCGTAAATCGTCAAAGCTGCGACAGCAACCGCGGTAAGAGCTTCCATTTCGACACCGGTGCGGCCATGACAGACTGCCCGGCATTCTATATGAATACTATCAGCTTTAACAGACAGCTTCACATCAACATGATCGAGGGTAAGACTGTGGCATAGCGGTATGAGTTCCGGTGTTTTCTTGGCTCCCTGAACTGCAGCGACTCTTGCGACGGACAGTACATCTCCTTTTTTGACTTGGTTTTGTCTCACCAGTTCGATGGTATTCGATTGAAGATGGATCATCCCGACGGCTACTGCCTCACGGCGTACGACATCCTTGCCGCTGATGTCCATCATACAAGCATCTCCAGAAGATGTAACATGCGTAAGTTTCATTCTACCCTCCTATTTCCCAGTTGCCTCTGACCGTACACTGAAGACCCTTTTCAGGTTTATGATCAATCGCCTTGCGCAGACTGGAGGCTATGTCGTTAAAATCGACGGGGAATTCAATATCGGAAAAGAGACAAGGCTTCAATTTTCCATCGGCAGTCAGGCGGATACGATTGCACTTTTCGCATGGCAACGGTCTTTCCGCTTCATACCTCTGCCAGGTATCTAAACGTTCGTGCAGCGAATAATGGTTGATCCGTTGAAGCTGTAATCCCCGGTTCCGGCAGAATTGTGCCATTTCATTCACCTCAGTGTCATTGAAACTGGGGATCACGACCATGTTGAGTTTGGTGTTTTCAAATCCAGCATTCCGGACGGCTTGGATGCTTTCTAAAACCCTGTTCAGATCTCCTCCCCTGGTTAAAAAGCGATACTTCTGGGGATCCAGGGTATCCAGTGAGATATTGACCCTGTCCAGACCAGAGCGCTTGAGTTCAAAAGCCTGGAAAACCAGAAGAACACCGTTGGTCGTGAGGGTCACCTCTTCCACTCCCTCAACAGCCTTTATTCTTTGGATAAGCTGGCCCAAACCTTTCCTGACAAGCGGTTCTCCGCCGGTTAGGCGGACCTTCAAGATTCCCAAGTCAGCAGCCGCATGGACAATCTTGAGGATATCTTCATAGGAAAGAAAATGAATTTTTTCTCTCCGTGAAATCCCCTGCGAAGGCATACAATAGATACATCGCAGGTTGCAGCGATCAGTGACCGAAATCCGGAGATAGGTAATGCTCCTATTGTATCGGTCGAACATCTATCCTGCTCCCGCCTAAAATTTCGGTGACTCCCCTTGGTATACAGATCAGCCCGTTTGCCTTGCTCAAGGAATGGAAGTGGGCGGATCCGTGATAGGGAAGAGGCTCTGCCTGCCCCCCAGCATAACGTACAGGCATAAAAGATGTCCTGGTAGTCCTTTTCCTTCTTATGTCGGTCTTCAACACAACTTGTATAAATTCAGGCTTGTAGTCATGACCCATCATCCGGTACAGAAAGGGCTTTATAAAGATTTCGAAAACAACAAATGTAGAAACGGGATTTCCGGGAATTCCGAACACCACATCCTGCTTGCGCGTGGCAAACACTGTGGGCTTCCCTGGTTTAATAGCTACCTTTTCAAAATGAAGAGTGAAGCCAAGGTCATTCAGAATCCCAGGGACATAGTCAAAATCTCCCATGGAAACACCCCCTGAGAGCATCACCAGATCACTGGATTTTAACACATTCTTAAGAGTGGCCTTGATGTCGGCGATGCTGTCAGGGACGATCCCAGCAGGATGGATAACAGCCCCCATCTTGCTCACTTGAGCGGCAAGAGAATAGGAATTGCTGTTGTAAATCTGTCCCATGGCAAGAGGATTTCCCGGTTCCACAAGCTCCGAACCCGTAGATAAAATACTGACAACAGGCCTCCTGTACACCTTGAGGACAGAGAGTCCCATCGAAGCCAGCACTCCGATCTCTGGAACTCGGATTCTGACACCTTTTTTCAAGACCACATCGCCAGCCTTGACATCCTCTCCACGCAAACAGATATTGCGACTCGGGTCTTCATCCACAATCCGCATATAGCCGTCTTCTTCGACGGTCACCTCCCTCATGACAACCCGGTTTGCCCCTTGGGGAACTGCCCCTCCCGTCATGATCTTGGCACACTGGCCTTTTTTGATCTTTTTAACTGGGATAATCCCAGCCGAGATGATTTCAATGATTTGAAAGTGCTTCGAGTTATCTTCGGAATTCACAGCATATCCGTCCATTGCAGATTTATCGAAAGGCGGCATGTCAATCACTGATTCAACGTCCTGGGCTAAAATCCGGTTCAAGGCTTGCTGTATTGATTCCTTTTCCTCGACAGGTTTGACAGGTATGGCACCGAGTATTTCTTGTGCTTCTTCTAACGTTATCATTATCCCTTCCTTCAGTGTTCAAATACTTTAACCGCAGATGTTTTAAACGTCACCCAGAAACGGCGTCCTGGTTCCACTCCCATCTCCTGACAAGAATTGTAAGTGATGTCCACATACAGCAGGATCCCCACATCCAGAACAACTTCCACATAGCTTCCGCGCTGAATCACTTTGGTAACCTCGCCAAAGAAAGAGTTCCGGGCAGACGATAGGATCTTTTCCTTGGAGATAATTATATCGTTTGACCGGATGGTGATGTAGGCGAGATCCGAATGCGAAACCAAGGTAGTGATCTCAACACCATTGATTTCTATTCTGTTATTCTGAATTTTTCCAGAAAACACATTCTTATAGCCCAAAAAATCCGCAGCAGCTTTAGTGGCTGGATTCCTGAAAATCTCTTTAGGAGTATCCAATTGGATTAAATCACCATTCAACAGAAGCCCAATCTTTTCACCCAGAGCCAGAGCTTCCTCGAAATCATGTGTGACATGGATGACTGTGGGATGGAGTTCCTTGTGTAAGCGCATAAATAACCTTTGTGTTTGGAGCCTGGTGCTCATATCCAGGGCAGCCGTGGGTTCATCAAACAGATAGACTTCTGGTTTCAGGACCATAGCACGAGCGATGGCAACCCTCTGTTTTTCTCCACCTGAAAGGTTATTCACTGATCTATGAAGCAGGTGGTCTATTCCCAGCTCCCTTGAGGTCTTCTCGACTGCAGCCTTTATTTCATTCTTCTTCTTCCTCTGAATACTCAATCCATAGCCGATATTCTGAGCCACATTCAAATGGGGGAAAAGCATATAATCCTGGTAGATAAGACCGAATCGTGAATGTTCGATCCCTTTTATGTTCCCGGAATCGGGTTTGACGAGCCCGGCGATCATCTCCAGCAATAAAGTTTTCCCTGAGCCGCTGGGTCCCAATATTATGAAATATTCACCTTTCTTGACCTCCAAGTTTATGCTCTTGATCTCAAAATCTTGGTACCTTTTCTGTATGTTTTCGAGCCTGATCATTGCCGATCCTCCAGAATGCGCAGAAGGGTGAACACCACGAGGCTGATTATTATCAGCAACACCGTAACAGGCACAGCATATTTAAGCCCGAAATTCTGAAACCGCTCAAAGATCAATACAGGAGCTGTCATAGGGTGATAAGCAAGAACGACAACAGCCCCGAATTCGGAAATTCCCCTGGCCCACATCATAATTCCACCAGAAATGACAGCTTTTTTCGCCATAGGAAGGCTCACGCTGGTGAAGGCCTTCCAGGGAGAAGCACCAAGAGAAATCGCCGTCTTTTCAAAACGTTCGTCGATCAACTTGAACGCTTCCTTGGCACTGTTAATGAGAAACGGCACAGATACAAAAAACATGGCGAGAGAGATGGCGATCTCAGTACCTACAACAGAAATACCCGTCCAGCGAGTGAACAGAGAATGCCTACCCCATACCATTAAAAGGGCGATCCCGGCTGCAGTATGGGGGATGATCACCGGGATATCGATCAATCCTTCGATGATCTTCTTTCCGAAGAAATGTGATCGAGCCAGCACAAAAGCCAAGGGTATTCCCAGACAGAATGCCGCAAGAGTCGCCCACAAAGAGGCTCGGAGTGTCAGCAAAACTGAACCGAGAACTTCCTTTTCAACCGCTGTTTTAGCTAAATCAACCGGATCAACAGCAATCACCATCCTGAAAATGGGAACAACGATAAACAGGATCAGCAGTGTTCCCAATGCGGAAAAAAGAACTTTAACCTTCATGATTCTAGTTTTGGACTAGTGGTTTTAAAAGCTCAGGCAACGCATCAAAATGATCCGCCCTTGCAGGAACTATCACCGGTTGACCGCAGTTTTTCATGATCCGCTGTCCGTCCGGACTAAGAATAAAGGCTACGAATCGACTCGCCCATCGCGGAGACCTTGCCGTTTTTGGGATCGTTATTCCATAAACCATGGGAGCACCTTTGCGGATGATCTTCTCGCCAGGTACGGCACCCTCAAGCTCAACCCAAGCCTGTTGATAATATTCAGACAGGTCTGAGGTTTTCAGGTTGATCTCATCGGGAAGAACGAGATAACGTCCATGATGTTGTTCTGCGACACTGCGGTAAATAAAGATATAATCCAGTTCGCCAGACTCCAGTAGAGCCAAAAGGTCAACTTCTTTGGGCCGGATGTTTTTGAGCGGTCGAGATTGAACCAGCAGATCATAAAGCCCCGGGCGGCGGTAATACTGCTCTGCCAATTGCCAACAGAGCAGCGTACGATAACCACAAGGATCAGCATTGGGATCGGAATGGCCGTATTGGACTTGAGGCTTGAGGAGGATTTCAGGCCAGTTGCGATTTGTGATCTTCTCCGCTTCCAGGCTTCGTTCTGTATACATAATAACCATCTCATTCGTTGCAAAATCAATACAGAAATCAGCGTGGCGAGGTATGAGCAATTGTCGAATCACCGACGAATCAGCTGAAGCCATAACATCTGCAGGCACGTTCAACTCTGTTATTTTTCTGGCACACGTCCGGCTACCCGCAGCCTCGGTTTTGACCAAAATTTCAGGGTATTTATCCATGAAAGCTTCAGAAATATGCTTGAATGGAACAGAGAGAGAGCCTGCGTGTAGGATAAAAAGCTTCTCCTGGTCAGATTTACAGCTCCAATTTAATAGAAGGAAAGCCGCAAAGACAAAAACGAGCCATCTATTCATGTGCAGCACCTGCTTCGCGAATGGAATGGGAAAGTAAAAAATGAATATCCGAGGCGTCTTCTCCTTTCCAAGCACGGGAGGCAAAACCGTTTGCAGTTTTACCCTAACGGCCTAAAGGCCTAGCCGAAGCCTTAGCGCTTTAAGCTCGGAGCATGCCAAATCTTAGCTAAAAAAAACAGTCAGGTCAACCAAACACTCTCTATTTATTTAGGCCTTTTTTCGTTAAGCTATAAAATTCAAGGAGTTCGAGTCCCCTTTCGTTGATGATGGAGATTCAAAGCTGTTATCGATTGTGATAAGATGGATGAGAAAATAAATGGTCACGTAAAGGAGTTAGTGCAATGAAAAAACGATTGAATCGTCGGGATTTTCTCAAACAGAGCAGCGCAGCCGGATTGGGAGCGGCTCTAGGAAGCATGAGCATGGGCGGGTGTACGCGAGTTAGACCTCCTCAACTGAATTCCGAACCTATCGAACACCTCAAAACATCCCCTATCGATACAGTGCGTGTGGCTTATGTCGGCATAGGAAATCAGGGCAGCGGCCACCTCCGGAATCTTCTTCGCATCGAAGGTGTGGAGATAAAAGCTGTGTGTGACATCAGAGAAGAACGCACTCTCTGGGCACAGGAGCAGTGTGAGAAAGCCGGAAAACCCAAGCCGACCAGCTATTTCAAAGGCCCTGAGGATTTCAAACGCATGTGCGACACAGAAGACCTGGACCTGGTTTACAACGCAACTCCCTGGGGATGGCATGTTCCTATTTCCGTTAAAGCCATGGAAACCGGTTCACATGCCGCTACTGAGGTCCCCGGCGCCATCACTCTGGAAGGGTGCTGGGAGATGGTCGAAACTTCGGAAAAATACAGGAAACACTGCTGCACCATGGAAAACTGCAATTATGACAGGACAGAATTGATGCTGTTCAACATGGTGCGTCATGGCGTGTTCGGTGAACTGCTCCATGCTGAATGCGGCTATCTCCACGACCTCAGGGGATGGAAGTTTGGCACGGCTTACTATCCTCACGATTGGCGTCTCCAGTATTCTATCAAACGGAATGCTGACCTCTACCCGACACATGGTCTTGGGCCTGTATCCCAGTGGATGGATATCACGCGCGGCAATACATTCGAATACCTTGTCTCCATGAGCAGCCCGTCCCGCAGCCTGAAACTTGAAGCGATTAAAAGGCATGGTCAAGACCATCCCCTGGCCAAAACAGATTATGCCTTGGGTGATGTAGTCACCACTCTAATCAAAACCTACAAAGGGCAATCCGTCCTGGTCACGCATAATACAAACTCTCCCCGACCTTACAGCCGCAAGATTTTGATCCAGGGCACTAAAGGCTTGGCACGGAAATATCCCGAACAAAAAATCTATATAGAAGGGACTTCCCCTCGCAGCCACAGGTGGGAGGATCTCTCCAATTACAACGAGCAGTACAAGCATCCGCTGTTGACATCCTTGGAAGAAAAAGCTCAGGGTGCCGGCCACGGCGGGATGGACTTCATTGAAGATTACCGTCTTATCCAGTGCATCAGGGAAGGCAAGCCCACGGATTCGGATGTGTATGAAGGCGCCACTATCAGCGCTGTGGTTGCTCTGAGTGAAAAATCCATCGCCTCGAACAGCACTCCTGTCGAGTTTCCTGATTTCACCCGGGGCAAATGGAAAACCCGCAAGCCCTTAGGTATTGTTACGGCTTGATGCGGCTTTTATGGAAGGCAATCCCTGACCGTCTAGTATCATCCAAAAATCTTTATATTGAAAACGGATTCCAGAAGCCAATTGATCCCCACGAATAAAATGGCGGTGGGAATGACTACTCTTATCCACCAGTACAGGAATCGAGGAAATGATTTTTTTCTCCCCTCTGAGAGTTCTTTCAAGGCCTTTGACCTTTTCAGACACCAGCCTGCAGTGATAACGGCCAAAAGTGATCCCAGGGCCTGCATGCCTGAACCGAACGTTAAATCCCAGGGCAAAAAAATCTTGAAATTAATCATCGGAGGAATAGCCAGCACGAAGACGACAAGGCAGATGAGTACAACAGCTTTTTTCCTCTCCATCTTTGTATTGTCCACAATCCCTCCCACCAGGACTTCAAAAGCAGCCACATCAGAAAGATAGGCCGCCCCGAAAGGCCGAAAAAAAAGAGGAGCCCGAACAGCGAACCCGCAGGCATCATGCTGAAGGTCTTTGGCAAAGTTTCAAAGATAAGTCCGGGACCGGAGCTTGGTTCCAGGCCAAAAGCAAAAACGGCTGGAAAAATCGCAAAACCCGCCATAAGGCCAGCCACTGAGGCAGCAATTCCCGTGAACACGGAATTCTTTAAAATATTGGCCTGTTTGTTCAAGTAGGAACCGTAAATGACCATGAACGTCCCGCCCAGGGACATGGAAAAAAAGGCCATACCAAGAGCCGCTGCCATTACCGAAGGCGTGAGTTCACTGAACCGGAAACTGCCAACATACCATTTGATCCCATCGCTGGCCCCTCTTAAAGTGATCGATCGAATAATAAGGATAATCAGAACGATGAAAAGAATGGGGACAATCCATCGACTGGCCTTTTCAATCCCCTTTCGTAATCCTTTCATCAGGACGATCCCGCAGCAAAAAATGACACAGGCTGTCATCAGAAGCTGCAAAAGAAGCGAGGTAAGGTTAAAGCCTTCCTGAGGAGGAAGGATAGCTGATGCGTTTAAATTCACGCCAAAAATATTCATAAGCTCACTCAAGCCGTGAAATCCCACCCAGCCCAACGCATTGGAATAATATCCTGTGGCCCAGAACACGATGAAAAACAAAAATGCACCAACAAACTTGCCGCCAGGAAATCCCCCTTTTTCAAAGGCTCCCAGGGTTCCGCGCCTCGTGTGCCGGCCAAGCGTCCATTCTGCCATCAACGCAGGTATCCCGATAAAAAAGACGATCATCATGTAGAAGAGGACAAATGCTGCGCCCCCGAATTTTCCGACCATATAAGGAAAACGCCAGACAGCGCCCAATCCAACAGCCACTCCAATCATAGTCATTAAAAGACCAAAATTGGAGGCAAAGGTCTCTCGCTTTTCAGGAGCAATCACCTGTTCCCTCCTCTTATCCGCTTGTTTATTATCTCAGGATACTCAATTTAAAGGAATGTTACAGCCCTTTCTCTTCCTTTTGAGGAATCCTCCGAAAGGCCTTCAGGCTTTATTCTATTCTTCCCAATTGTGTATCTCGTAATACTCTTTGACCATTTTTTGAATATCCACGGTTGAACCTTTGGTCGGGCCTTCTGTCAACGGTTCTTTCTGGAATCTTTCTGGCAACGTATCGTCCTTTCTCTTCACGCCAAATTTTTTATTGAGCTTATGGTCAAGGTTGATCAGGTCTGCCAAAATCTTCTTGAGATAATCGGGAGAATAGTCTATCCCGGTTCCGTATCTTAAAAGAGAGGATGCATTTTCAAAATTCAACACATCCATACACAAACCCACATTCTTGCACATAGTCAGGGAATCTGTGAGAAGAGCGATCTTCTCAGAATAACTGACCAAAGCCGCCTTCCCCTCCTCTGAAAGCCTGTCTGCTGCTTTTTCTGTGCCGAAACGCTTTTTCGCCTCTTTCTTTCTGTTGGTCAATTCAAAATAGGGCTCTGCTCGAAGATGGTCAGCTCCTCTGGAGGCTATGGCATACGTCAACCCATAGGCTTTTATTCCTCTTGGGTCACCGCAGATCACATCCAATCCCTTGACATGCATCACCAATTTTCTTGCCTCCTCACTGAACTCTTCAGACAACTTTTTGGCTCCATTGGCCAGTCTATCTCCAATCCCGCGGCGGAAAGCGATCATATCCACGACTTCCCGAATCTTTTCTTTCTCGCCCCAGGAAAGACTCAGGCCATCCAGATCATCAGGATGGATCAGCCCTTTTTCCTGGCATTCCATAATCCATCCGATCACCTCAGAGGTCGAGATAGAATCCATACCCACCTGGTTCAGATACCGATTCATTTCCAGAGCAAAAGGGAGGTCACTGCTGCCTAACCGGGAGGTGAAGCTGCAGAGCGTTTCGAACTCAGGTCCTTCTGCCTCTTGATCATCGACTACATAATAACGCGAGCAATGGACATTGCAGTTGAAACAGGATTTATTCTTCACTTTATAGGTGTTCGCCAGTTTCTGCCCGGATATCTCATCTACGTATTCGCAAACTCCTTGCTGAAAATGTCGAGTGGGAAGAATGCCGATATTATTTAAATCTTTCATCAACATGGTGGTGCCCAGTTGGTAACGTTTCTGGTATTCGGAATGACTCAGTATGGCTTTGTCGATCTTCTCTACTTCTGAAAGAAAAGCCAAGGGGTCAGCCACATCCAGTGAGCATGATCCTCGAACAGCCACTGCTTTTAAGTTTTTAGATCCCATCACAGCTCCCATCCCTGCACGTCCATTCACCCGATTCCCGCTCGAGACAATCGAGGAAAAAAGAACCAGATTCTCTCCGGCCGGTCCTACAGCCGCAATCTGGATTGCATAGTCATTCTGTTCTTGCCGGATGGCATCTGTCACCTCTATAATTATCTTTCCACTGTATTCAGGACAATCCACAAACTCGACTCCAGAATCAGTGATCATCAAATAGATAAGCGTATCGGCTTTTCCCGTGATGATGACCTGGTCGAAACCTGTGAGTTTCATCTCTGCGCCAAACTGCCCCCCTGCTGCAGAGTCTCCTAATATTCCTGTAAGCGGGGATTTGGCGGTAACGGTGTAATATGCAGAAGCAGTCAGGAGAGAACCAGTCAAAGGTCCGATGCCGAAGATAAGGATATTATCAGGCCCTAAGGGATCGCAATCGGTGTCCAGCTCTTCATAAAGTCTTTTGGTATTGGCTGCACGTCCTCCTATAACGGGTCTTATCCAGGAAGGAGAAAGATCCTCAACGCTGTATTTTCGTTCCGTAAGGTCTATCCTTAATATATTCCCTCCATAGCCATAACTACGCATTCTGATGTCTCCATCTTTTTCTGACCTCAGAGCTTATTTTCTTGAGATAATACTGCCGTTTCTGGCTCGGATTCATTTTCTTTGTTTCTTTCTTAAAGGCAGCCAGTGACAGGTGTTCTTTTACCTCAGGCTCAAAGGAAATGGCTCCTTCCGTGCATACTCCAACACATCTGGGCTTTCCTCCACAAAGGTCACAGACATAAACAAAATCATTGAATATATCAATCGCTCCTATGGGACAGGCTTTTTCACACGCACTGCAGAGTGAACAACTGGTAGGAGAGACGATTAACTGTCCGAGCGACCCGATTCTTATGGCATCATCAGGACAACAGAGACAGTACTGCTCCTTGCACTGGATACAGGCCACAGGACCATCCACTCCGATCTCATACAAATTAAGAACCTTTATCCTGGCTAACCGATGATTGATCTTTCCTGAACGGAAGAAGGCGCAGATAGTCTCACATTTTTTGCATCCCGTGCATTTGTTTATATCAACTCTGATCATTCTCTGATCCCATGACTCTCTAAAATCGATGATTTTTGATGGATAACAACAAATCAGTTATCCTACTAATCGATAACTTCAAGCCGGAATTGAACCAGTCCTTTCGGGTCAGGGCAGGAAAAATATTTCACTTTTTTCACCCAGTGGTCTTCCTCTAAGCTGTCTCTGGCGGCTAAAATAGGAAAAACTGGCATCATACTCTGCAATGCCCAGATACAAGTGTATTTTCCATCAGGAATAAAGATTTTGGAATCCTCGACATAAAAATGATCCCCGACTAGCAGAGGAAGATTACAATGGCCCTCGATCCGTTCCACACTCACCTTTATTTTTGCCATATTGACTCCTTCTCTCTTGTCTTTTGACTTAACTTATCAAAGCCATCGGACAAAAAACAAGATTTTTTTCAATCTCGCAATTTTTCATTTTCATGAAATTCTCTCAAACTGCAGTGTCTGAAAATATATCATGGACTCTATATGAGAAAGGATTATAAAAATCTTTCGAATGAAGTCAAGATTTTCATTCCTCTTTTCCTGTTTCTTTCATTCCCAATGCTCTCCATAAAATTTTTTTTACGCAATCGTCCGGTCATTCAATAAAAATCTCTTGAAAATGTCTCTTCTGTCTTGATACTCTTCTTCTTGAATCGGATTCTATAGTACCTTCCGACTGAATAGAATATACGCAATGAGCGAATGGTTTTCACTCAAACACAAATGAAGGAGGCGAATGTATGTTAACATCAAAGTTTATACGACACTCATTTTTGTATCTTGGCCTAACACTTTTCCTTGGGAGCAATATGGCTGTCGGCCTGCAGAGTTCTGATCAAGACCTTTTAAAAAACTTCACATACCGAAACCTGGGACCTTTTCGGAGTGGTTCATGGATCAGCGATTTTGCGGTTCCAGAATCCCCGCAGGAAGCCCATCTCTACACATTTTATGTGGCCGGACGAAATGGCGGGCTCTGGAAGACAACAAATAATGGGACGACTTTTGAATCCCTTTTTGATGATCAGGATGTGTTCTCGATCGGTGACATCGCCCTGGCTCCCTCCAATCCCGACATTCTCTGGGTAGGGACAGGAGAGCACGCCACAGCCCGAAGCTCGTATTGGGGTGACGGAGTTTATAAATCCACGGACGGCGGCAAAACATTCAAACACATGGGATTGAAAGATACACATCATATCGGAAGGATCCTTATCCATCCCACCAATCCGGATATCGTGTATATCGCTGCAGAAGGACATCTTTTTTCCGCCAATGAAGAACGCGGAGTGTTTAAAACCACGGACGGCGGAAAAACCTGGAAAAAAGTCCTGTACATCAACGAGAAAGTCGGAGTGATTGACCTGGCAATGAACCTGAAAACTCCTGACGTGCTGTATGCTGCAGCTTACGATAAACAGCGATTTCCCTGGCACTTTGAGGCCGGAGGACCCAAAAGCGGGATCTACAAAACAACAAACGGCGGCAACTCCTGGACAATGCTCAAGAGCAGCCTTCCCAAAGGGAAAATCGGGCGCATCGGTCTGGATATTTGCAGGAAGAATCCAGATATAGTCTATGCTGTTGTCGAAAACTGTAACATGCGTCCACCGACCAAAGAAGAAACAGAACAGGACCGCAGGCGCAGCTTGGAATCCCAAAAAAGAGAGATCGGAGGGGAAGTCTACCGCAGTGACAATGCAGGAAAGACCTGGAAAAAAATGAATTCGATCAAGGACAACGTGGGAGGGAAAGCCGCCTACTCTTTCAACCAGATCCGTGTCGATCCCAATAATGACCAGAATGTTTATGTCACCACTATCTCCTTGGCCAGCTCTAACGATGGCGGCAAAACATGGCATGATATCAACTGGCCCCCGAGAAAAATGTTCACAACCGCTTTCGGGGATATCCGCACGTTGTGGATCGATCCGCAAAATTCCAACCGCATTTTCATGGGAAGCGATGGTGGGGTGTACATTTCCTATGATGGAGGGAAGACTTGTGACTACTACGATAATCTCCCAATGGCTCAGTATTATGCCATTGGCGTGGATATGGAAGACCCCTATAACATCTACGGAGGGCTGCAGTGTCATGATTCGTGGAAAATTCCCAGCAACAGCTGGTCTGGACAAATCACCATGGAAGACAGTGTTCCTCTTGGTGGTGGGGATGGAATGTACAACGTCATCGATCCCAATGACAGCCGATGGGTTTACAACACTATCCAGTTTGGAGGCCATTATCGAGTGGACCAGAAGCTGGGAGTCCGGACGAATATTCAACCCCGAAGAGAAGGAGGAAAAGATTCCTATCGATTCAACTGGTGTCCCCCACTCCACATTTCTCCGCATAACAGCGAGATCATCTATGCCGGCACCCAGATATTGCTGCGCTCCATGAGTCGTGGGGATAACTGGCAGGAAATTAGCCCTGATCTAACCCTCAATGACCCGGTGAAGATCGCTGGAAAAGGACACATCCAGTACTGCACGATCACTACGATCTCCGAATCACCGGTGACACCAGGAGTCATCTGGGTAGGGACAGATGACGGCAAGGTCTGGGTGACTAAAAATTCAGGCGCTTATTGGCACGATCGAACTCAGCAAATCGTGAACACTGGCGCGCCGGAAAACTACTGGGTCAGCCGTGTGTTCGCATCCAATCATGAAACAGGCACAGCCTATGTTTCCAAATCCGGATACCGGAGAGATGACTTCAAACCTTTTCTCTTCAAGACGACTGATTTCGGTGAAACATGGATAGAAATCGACAATAATCTTCCTGATAAGCCGATCAACGTGATTTTTGAAGACCACAAGAATCCCGAACTCCTTTTCCTCGGGAACGACAAGGGAGTCTATGTCAGCATAGACGGCGGCAAGAGTTGGGCGTACATGCGCAACAACATGCCCACTATCGCTGTGCATGACCTTCTGGTTCATCCGCGGGAGAACGACTTAATCGTGGGAACTTACGGCCGAGGCCTCTTTATCACGGATATCACTCCTCTTCAAGAGCTGAAGGAAGACGTTCTCGAAAAAGATATCCATCTTTTCTCGATCGAGCCCAAAGTCCAGTGGACAACCCGTCGCTGGGGAAATTATGGGCTGTACGGCGACAGGCACATCTCCACACCTAATGAGCCCAATGCGATCGTGATCAATTACTATCTGATGGACAAAACTCAAGAAAATGTCAAGATCACGATTACCAATCCAGATGGGAGAGTCCTCAGTAACATCGAGGGGAAGACCGAGGCTGGAATCAACCGGGCAATCTGGAATATGCGTATCCAACCTCCCGAAAGACAGGAATCTCAGACTCGAAGAAGATGGGGAGGAATTCTGGCAGAACCGGGTGAATATGTGGTCATCCTGGAAATCGGGGATAAGAAATTGACTCGAAAAGCTGTGATAAAGAAGAGAGCCGGATGGTCAGTCGGACCTCAATCCACCACCATTAAATAATTCCGGACAGTTTTGATATTGATTTCTGTGAAATCCTTAATCACAAACTCTATCTCCTTCAGTTTTTCGGCCGGATGAGATGTGGCCACGCCGATGACCTTCATACCCGC
>DAOVAM010000197.1 GCA_030671065.1 Candidatus Aminicenantota bacterium | reverse complement strand
CGGTTCATTCCTGTGCTCATGCCTCCTCCTTTTTTTATCTTACGTTATGGAAAAGTCATTGGGATATATCATTTCAAGAATCATCGGAAGTGAGATGTTTTTTTCCTTTGAGAGTGATGTCATCAAAATAGCCCGTATCATCGAAGGATCCAATCCCGACGAATCCATGATTCAGCGTTTTATCGCAGGCGGTCAGGATCGGTGTATCCATGTTGTCGAGAAAGGCTTTGATGTCTCCGGTCTCGGCATCATAAGAGACTTTGAATATATGCCAATCCATATCTGTAAGACGGAACACGGATTCTCCTGGCAGCTCAGAGTTGATCTTGACCCGGTCGGCGCCGTTGACGAGACCGACAATATTGTGAAGGCTGTCACTCGAAGCCGAGAAGTGCACGTAGTAGAAGTGGGTCGGGTCCTGAAAGTGGAAGATTATGCACATGTCCCGGTGGGGATTGGAGGCTTCTGTTTTGCATTTCAGTCGACCCATGAGCTCGAATGACGTGATGTCGTGTCCGGGCAGGATTGACCAGGATGTCGGAGCGCGGATTTCGCCCTGTATGCCGGGCGAGACAAGCTCGTAGACCATCGAGCCGTCTTTTTCGACAACTCGCCAGTGCTCAGGAATGCTGGGCTGCCAGCCTTCTGCTTGACCGTCTTCAAAATCATAGCTGGCCAGCAAAGGGAGCTCGTCCATCCCCTTTTTCCCGCAGTTGGCGAGACAGAAAAGAACTGTCAGAACAAGCAAGATCCTGATTGTGAGAACCGAGGTTTTCATATTATCCACCCTCCAGCTTCTTTACCGGATTACCCGTAATACGGTAACCGGGATGAGTACGGTTATTATCACCGAGAAAATAATCGATCACATTTTTTTAAGAGTTTCTTTTTTGCCATCGAGACAACTCTTGATCAAACCCGCACACCGTCCGTATAGCTTGGGTTCATCCAGGGGAGGTTATGGCCTGCGTAGACCGGCTCAAGGTCAACGTTGATTTTCTTCATTTCTTCAGGACTCATCTTCTTGAAGTTCTTCACCAGCTGGATGTTTTTCTTCAGGACATCGAGGCTGTCCATTCCGATGACCGCGGTGTCCACATGTTTGAGGCTCAGGGCATAGAGGATCAGGTCATCCGCAGCGAGGCCTTCCACCGTTTCTCTGGGTCGGATGACCTTCATCGCCAGGATTCCCATTTTCTTCTTGGCAGCCGTAGGGACAGCCTGTTTCTCGAAGTCTCCTTGGCGTTCCTGATAATGATTGAGAGCGATGAGCATGGTGTCGAAGTCGTAACGGTTGGCCATCTCCATCATCGCTTCTGCCGACAGGTGACCTGAAAATCCGATGAACCGGGTCACATTTTCGTCCTTGAGCTTGCGGAGAGCTTTGAGCACGCTGTCTTCCGCGCAAATCTTTTCAACATCTTCATGGGAACGGATAAGATGGATTTGCAGGATATCGAGCCGGTCAGTCTGGAGACGTTTCATACTCTCCTCAATATGGCGCATGGCGCCGTCGTAAGTCCTCTCCCCGACTTTTGTGGACAGAAAGACCTCTTCTCGCCGGTCTTTGAGGACAAACCCGAGGCGCTCTTCGCTGACCACATTGTTGTACACATAGTCATGGGCCGTATCCCAGTAGTACAGGCCATGGTCGAGAGCATAATTGAGGATTTCTACGCTTTTGCCCTGTTCCTGAACCGCACAGAATCGGCTGCCGCAGCCAACAACGATAAGAGGCACGCGTACTCCTGTTTTTCCCAGGACACGAGTCGGCAGTCCTTTGGAATCATAAACTTTGCCTTTTTTTCCAATGAGCGGGCTTTTGCAGGAGAGTCCGGCAACAACGGCAGATCCTGCCAGGCATTTTTTTATGAAATCCCGCCGTCCTAACCGATCATTTTTCATAATGAAGCTCCTTTTTCAGTATTATGATTCAAGATTACAGAGAACCTTCTCGATTCAATACATCTCTGGTAAGATAAAAGATATGTTGATATGACCCTGATCACGCTGCGGTGTATTTTATTACAAAAAGGGGTCGCATCTCAACATTCGACATTTCTTTTTTTACTTTTGACATCTGTTTTTTACTGATATATTAATGGTAAAAATGTTAACAATTGAAAATTGGGGACAGTCCCCGATTATTTGAGACTGGGCGGTTGTCTGGAGTTATTCATGGTTGACTCCAGGTAAAGGATTTCAATAGACTCATTACTTACAGAAAAGAAAAACACCTGGTGTTTCTAAAGGAGGAATTCAAATGAAAAGAGCGATAATCTTCTTTTCTATCTTGATAATCCTATCGGTTTCCCTTTGCCTTTCAAGCGAAAAGAAAGAGATGAACCTGCTCAGCGGAACATACACGCTGGAGAGGCTCAATCAGATCATCATCCCGGCCGAGGAGTGGCATCCTTTTCCCACGGCTTCAGAGCATGCCGGATGGCAGGAACTCCCGGAGAAGGTGCGATTAGCGCACCTCCGTCAGGGTGAGGAACATCTCGGTTGTGACTGGGAGATACCCAAAGCCTCCGTCTTTCTGGAGTTCGTCCGGACCGGGAACCGGACAAATTATCAGAGGATCGTCAATGGCCGGCGTGTCAGGCTGGCTGAGCTGGTTGTTGCGGAATGTATCGAAGGGAAAGGGCGCTTCCTGGACGATATAATGAACGGCATCTGGGCCATCTGCGAGGAGACCTATTGGGGAATCCCTGCTCATGTCGGTGCTCAGAAGACAGGCCCTGGCCTGCCCGATGTCAAAGAGCCGACAGTGGATCTGTTTGCTGCTGAAACCGGGATGCTTCTGGCCTGGACCTGTTATCTTCTGGGCGAGCAGCTCGACCGAATCTCCCCTCTGATTACAGAACGCATCTATCATGAGGTCCAGCGCAGAATCCTGTCGGTCAACCTGGAAAGAGATGATTTCTGGTGGATGGGTTTTAGCGGCCGGGTGGTGAACAACTGGAATCCCTGGATCTGCTCAAACTGGCTGACCGCTGTGCTTATTCTGGAAAATGACCCGCAGCGAAGGATTCGGTCCGTCCACAAGATCCTGAGATGCCTGGATAATTTTCTCAATCCCTATCCGAGGGATGGCGGATGCGACGAAGGTCCGGGTTACTGGAACCGGGCCGGGGCCTCGCTGTACGATTGTCTGGAGCTGCTGGCCAGTGCCTCAGGAGGACATATCGACTTATTTGACGTACCGCTGATCAAGGAGATGGGCCGGTACATCTACCGTGTCTACATCAACGAGCAGTACTTCATCAATTTCGCCGATGCTGCCGCCAGGATGAACCCTGACGCGAGCGTCGTCTTTCGGTACGGGAAGAGCATCGGAGATGCGGATATGACGGGTTTTGGGGCTTTGCTGGCCCGTAAGCAGAACCTCGGGGAGGACTCTATCAGAGGGAGTTGGGGCTGTTTAGGAAGAGTCCTGCCCGCTCTTTTTCATCTTGATGAGCTGCTGGAGACCGAGCCCAGGGAGATGCTGTTGAGAGATTTCTGGCTGCCGGAGCTTCAGGTTATGGGAGCGAGGTCGTTTGAAGGCTCGAAGCAGGGCTTTTATGTGGCGGCCAAAGGAGGACACAACGCGGAAAGTCATAATCATAATGATGTGGGAAATTTCATCGTCTATGCAGACGGCTATCCGGCGCTCATCGATGTCGGCGTTGAGACCTACACCGCAAAAACCTTCAGCACCAGGCGGTATGAGATTTGGACCATGCAGTCCGCTTTCCATAATCTTCCCACCATCAACGGCCTTATGCAGAAAAACGGCAGAGATTTCCAAGCCACGAACATAAGCTACAATGCTGGAAAGAAGCGGGCGGTGTTCAGTCTCGACATGTCCAAAGCCTACCCTGAAGATGCCAAGGTCATATCCTGGAGGCGGACGGTCTCTCTGGAACGGGGGAAACATGTCGCCATTCATGACCAATACGAACTCGGTGAGGTTAAAGAGTTGCTGCGGCTGACTTTGATGAGCTGGCGGAAGCCTGAGCTGGAAGCTGAAGGCAAAATAAGGTTAGAGGGCCCTGAAAGAGTTGAAGGCTTGAAGCCAGTTTTCATTCTGTACGATAAAAACAGGTTCAGTGCTGAATTCGAAACGATTCATCTCAAAGATACACGATTGAGGTCTTCCTGGGGGGATCGAGTGTTCAAGATTGTGCTGACAGCTAGACAGAAACCTCTCAAAGACGAGTTCACTATTCGAATAGAACGCTAGACTTAAAATCCAACCTATTCACTCAATTTCTTGCCGCAGTGCGGGCAGGCTTTCCAGCCTTTTTCGGTGGGCTTTCCGCATTCAGGGCAAACCGTGTGGAGCTTTGTGGCGCAGTAAGGACAGAACACATAAGTCGAAGAGACCGGTTTCTCGCATTTTGGGCAGATTTGTGTTGTCGGTTCTATTTTAGGAGCAAAAGCCGCATCCGATCGGAGAATCAGATAGATGATCAATCCGATTATATTACCGATAAACACCAGTAGAGCCCATAATATTCCATTCATTCCGCGGCGTTCCGCATCCCTGTACACCCAAAC
>DAOVAM010000185.1 GCA_030671065.1 Candidatus Aminicenantota bacterium | reverse complement strand
GAGAAACGCAAAAATATAGGTGCTGGGATTGATGTTTGTGAAAAACACCAGACCGGTTTGGAGTACCTTCTGCCATCCAAAATATACAAGTCCCAAAGAGATGACATTCGCTACAGCAACCAGGATCAAGAACTCCTTGCTTATTTTCCACATGATATTCATCGATGACGCGCCGAGCACTTTTCTAATCCCGATCTCTTTTGTCCTCCGTTCGACCAGATAGGTGGCCAATCCCAACAGTCCCAGACTGGAAAAAAGGACGGCTGTCAGTCCGATCATATTCAAGAAATTCGCAATTTTGGAGAGAAGGCCAAAAATATTCTCGGAATACTCTGTCAAAGTCTGGCACTCAAAAGGACGATCCGGCATTAGACCCTGCCACTGCCCCTTCATGAATTCACGAAGATCGGGAAACCTCTCAGAAGAAGAAAACTTGACCAACATGATATTCAAGTTTCCCTGCTCTAAATACAAGACCGCAGGGGGAATTTCGAAGCCGATATCCGCAAACAGAAAATCCTTCACGACACCGATGACTGTCCCGGTCTGATCTCCGACTGTTAACTGCTTCCCGAGTGAGTTCTCCCACTCCAGTTTCTGGACGGCTGTTTCACTGAGAATAAAATTTTGTCTGTCCGCAAAATCACGGGAGAAACTCCTTCCCTGCTTGATCTGCATCTCGAGAGATTCTATAAAACCGTAATCTACGCCATACGCTTGCATGTTGAACGCCTCATCATCGGGTACATCCAGGAGCCGCACCGGCTGTTCAGATTCCCAGACAATGGGCAGATTTCCAGCTGCAGATACCTGGACAACATCCGGATGGCGGGATATTTCCGTCTTCAAGACCTCGAGTTTGTTGCGGGCGTCCTCTCCAAGTTGTATGACTGCCACCCGCTCCCGGTTATAACCCATATCGGCCTCCCACAAGTGCCCGAACTGATGCTTCAATATGCCGGCACTGGCAATAAAGATGACGGAAAACGCGAACTGGAATACGATCATAACTTTACTGCCGCGTTTCTTTTTCCTGCCGGGTTGGTAGCTTTCTTTCAAGACCTGTAGCGGCTGAAAACTTGAAAGAAAGAAGGCGGGATACAAACCAGAAAAAATCCCGGTCAAGACTGCAGCCACAACCAGATATTTCAAAAGAAACGGGTAGTTCCAAATGGAGTTTGAGACCTGAGGAATGAAAGATGCCAGGGCAAAACTCCCCATGTATGAATAGAAAATCGGGTGGATAATCTCATACAGGAGAATGGCGACTGGTACCGCAATAAAGGATAACAACAGGGATTCTCCTAAAAACTGGGCTATCAACTGGGACCGCCTGGCTCCGATCACCTTGCGCAGTCCGATCTCTTTTGTCCGGTGCATGTACCTCACTGTGGAAAGATTAATAAAATTGATGCTCACGATAACCAGCAGCAGAACGCCGATGGAAAGCGTGACAAACACACTGATAGGATTGCTGCTCGCCACAAAAGACGTGATGTGGTCTGATTTCAACCGAAAATCAAGAAACGGAAAAAGATACATCTTCTGCGGCGATTCTGGGTAATTCTCGAAGTACTTGGCCAGAAATGCGGGGAATTTCTCCTCGAAGCGATCCCTATCAAATCCCTCAGGAACCAGCAAGAAAGCTGCGATGCGGTTGGTCGTCCAGTCATCCAAGATTCCAGAGAGAGGTTTAATGGTCTCCATCGAAATCAAGAAGTCGAAGTGGATAGACGAAGTCCTGGAAATGTTCCGGTTGACACCCGTCACTGTCACGTTTACGTTTTTATCGAGCGTCAACACTTTGCCGATGGGATTTTCATCTCCAAAATATTTTTCCGCCGCGGATTCCGACATGACCATCGAATACGGCTCTGAGAGTGCGGTTTCCGGAGTCCCTGCGGCCATTTCAAAGCTGAACATGGATAAAAAGGTGGGATCAACGAACAAGATGTTATTTTCAAAAAAACTGTCACTTCCCCGATTTAAAGTCATCCTCCCTCCTGGATAGACCCTCACCACCTGCTCGATCTCAGGAAATTCCATGCGCAAGGCCTCTGCTATGGGACCGGGTGTGAAGGCGAGATGTTCTTCCTCTTTATTTTCTGATTGGACGACCTGAACCACGGTGTATATCCTGCCTGCATTTTCATGAAATTTATCGGCATTGAGTTTTACGCCCGCCACGAGGGCAAACAGGGTGAAACCCGCCATTCCTACTGCCATTCCCACAATGTTGATCAAGGAAAAAGCCTTCTGTTTTTTCAGGTTTCTTAAGGCAATCAAAAAATAATTTTTAAACATAATTGATCTCTTTTTGCTTTCTCACCAGCATGAACATCTCTTAAACAGACTTTTTATAGCTGACGAAAAAGTCATTTGAAAAGTTCAAAGTCATTTTTAAACATGATCGATTTCCTGAAATTTTTGCACCAGCATGAACTTGGCAAATCTCCCGTGGATTTTCCCTGCAGACTTGGCCAGATACAGGATCAGAGGCAGCATCACAATCCCAGCCATGGAGATCAAGGGAATCGACCACACGGGAGGATAAACCGGCTGGCTGAAAGTGATCAAAGGACGGTCGAGAACCCAATACCACAAGGGATAGAGGAAACATTTTAATGAGATGGCCAGCAATGTGGCTGCGCCAAAAAAGTAAAGCACGCCAAGCGGAAAACGCAGGATCATGTACGCCAACGCCTTCCAGGTATGTGATTCAATGATCAAGACTCTAAACTTTTTCCCCCAGCTTAAATCTCTCTGCACGAATAAAGGCCTGCGCGGCATGCGGATGCTGAGCAGTTCCTCGACGATCCGTCCCTCGACGAGGGCTATACCCCGGATGGAAAGAAGAAACAGACCGGTCACAGGAATCCCGATGATCAGTATCAGAGAGATAAAAGAGAGACCCGCTCCCAGAAACGCCCACAGGCCGAATATGCATCCGGTGAGGCCTGAGAGCAGGAAGTACAGAAAAGCACCCCATGCTCCGGCATCCGAGACAACGCCAAATAGCCTCAACAGACGAGGCCGGGTGACCTGTGTTTTGGGTCTCGCTAAAGTCGGTCGCACACGGGATTCGATCTCTTTATACGCCGAAGCCACCTCGGAAGGAGTTCCGTATCTTTCGATCAAGGGCTTCAGGGCTTCTTCTTCAGAGATGCCGGGAGTGTTTTCCACAGACTCCTCAAGGGCAGTCCTGAAATGTTCCTCGGCATCAGACAGTGCGTCCTGGATGAGGGCAGGATCACTGCCTTTAAGCTCTCTTTTGAGTTTGTCGAGATAATCATCGATTTTTTTACACATGATCCCATCCTTTATTGATTTACATAAATCAAAATGATTATGTTCCTTTTAAGCTCTCACGAGCATCGATTTCGCGTATTTGCCGTGGACCTTCCCCACCCACCTGGCGAGATGAAAAGTCAGGGGCAGGAGGAAAAATCCGGCAAGACAGACAAACGGAAGGAGCCAAACCGGCATAAATTCATCCGGCCCGAACAGCTCGACGGGGATGTGAAAGAGCAGTTCCAGCACAGGGCTCCCGATGAAGCTGAGGGACAGGACAAAAAGAAGTCCAATCCCCAAAGAGTAGATGAGTCCCAGAGGAAATTGAAGAGCCGCGTAGAGCAACGCCTTCCACGTGTAGGATTCCTTGACCAGAGCCATGAAGTTTTCCTTCCAGCTCAAGTTTATATCGAGGAATAAGGATCTTCTCGGCATCCGAACCCCGAGGAGAGCTTCGATGATCCGTCCCTCCAGAAGAGCGATCCCGCGGATGGAAAGAAGATAGAGACCAAACAGAGGGATTCCGATAATGAATATGAGCGCGCAGAATGAGACGATTCCGGCCAACAGCGCCCACAGGCCGAAAACACAGCCTGTGACAAAAGACAAAAGCATGTAGAAGAATGCTCCCCATGCTTTAGGCTCAGCCAGCACGACAAAGAACCGCGCCCAAGAGGACCGCGTTTCCTTCCGTCCGGAAACAGCCAGGGAAGGAGAAGTCCGGGATTCAATAGCCCGGTAAGCGGAAGCGATCTCTTTGGGATGACCATATTTCTCGATGATAGACGCGATGGCGTCAGTCTCGGAAAGGCTGGACTTGCCGGAAAGAGCTTCTTCGAGAGCCATTCTTAAATGTTCTTCGGCATCGGAGAGAGCATCCTGTACGAGTGCAGGATCGCAGCCTTCAAGTTCCCTTTTGAGTTTTTCCAGATATTCAGAGACATCTTTAAACATCGGTCTTCCCCTTGAGGATCCCGTCCACAAAAGCTTTGGTCTGGCCCCAGATCTGTTCCCAGCTTTTTAATGTGTCTCGGCCGGATTTTGTGATCTTATAGTAGCGCCGAGGTGGCCCCGAGACGGAAGGATCGACATAGCTCTCCAGCAACCCGCTGCCTTCCAGAGACCGCAGGACAGGATAGAGTGCTCCTTGTTTCATCATGGGGATGTCTTCATCATCCACTTCCATGAACTTGGCGATCCGGTACCCGTACATAGGCTCGTCAGCGTAGGCAAGAATACACAAAAGCACCAGCGCTGCCGTGCCCGAGTTCAATTCTTTTTGAAATTTTTTGTTGGCATCAGTGGTGGGACTCAATCCGTCACCTCCTGGGTCGTAGATAATAACACTTTAATATTATTGACAATTTAATTATAATCTCTATTTAATAATAGTGTTAAGTTATCACTATGTCAAGTGTTTTTACTAATTTTTTTCGATTTTTCTACTTCTTGTCCCTTGTGACATTCTTTGATATAAATAAGAGATTATGGGA
>DAOVAM010000124.1 GCA_030671065.1 Candidatus Aminicenantota bacterium | reverse complement strand
AAACACAACAGACTGGCCAGGAGTAATGGCCCTTTGAGCCTTCTCGAATTCCACCCGCACTTTATCAGAATCCATGGGAGTGATGAGGGCTTTGGCTTCTTTGTGTTTGTACCGGATCCTGGCTTTCACTTTCAGCGGCTCAGTGATCTTAGCGAGAGAGATCAGATTCAGCTGAGAAGCCAGAAAAGTCTTTCCATATAGCTTTTCTTCAGGGCCGACGACGATCGTATTCTTATCACTCAGGATGGAGAGAACATACAGAGGATGAGATGCGGAAATCCTCATCCCTCTCCTCTGGCCAATGGTGTAATGGACGATTCCCTTGTGCTGAGCTAAAATCCGGCTCTCGGAATCAACGATGGGACCCGAGCGGAACGCCTCAGGAATTCTGCTCTTCAGAAATCCCGCATAATCTTTATCCGGGACAAAACAGATTTCCTGACTCTCTGGCCTCTGTGCCACAGGAAGATTGAATCCATCAGCTTTTTTTCTCACTTCCTCTTTAGTGAAATCCCCTACTGGCATCAAAGTCCGGGAGAGCTGGTTTTGAGTCATCGGATAGAGAAAGTAAGACTGGTCTTTCTTCCTGTCTTTTCCCTTTTTAAGTAGATACTGTCCATTCTTATCGTTATACTCAATTCGGGCATGGTGACCAGTCGCGAGATAATCCGTATCAAATACTTTCATCTTCTTCATCAGAACATCAAATTTGATGTATTGATTGCAGCGAATACAGGGATTGGGAGTGCGCCCCTGCCTGTACTCTTTACAGAAATCAACAATCACGCTCTTTTCAAAAGATTTTCTAAAATCAACAACATAGTGGGAAATCCCGAGCGCAATGGCCACGCGGTGAGCATCTTCGGTGGCTTTCCAGCCGCAGCAGCTCCTCATTTCCTCTGACCTGCAGAATTCTTCAGGAAGAGAGAAAAGATTCATCGTCACGCCAACGACATCATAACCCTGTTCTTTGAGAAGAGCAGCAGCCACAGACGAGTCCACACCTCCGCTCATGGCCACAGCAACTTTTTTTTGCTTCATTTTTTTCTGCCTTTAGGATACCACAAAACAAAAAAGGGGCACATGAAAAAGGGAACTTCTGAGCTCCTCATGATGAAATTTAATCTTATGAGATTGCCACGCTACGCTCGCAATGACAGATGCTTATTAGGAGATTGCCACGCTCTGCCCTCAATGACATCTCAAAAAAATTGCGAATTATTGAACCAGTAAAACAGGCTGTTTTTCTTTAGAAAAGTTCCCTGTCCCCTTGTCACAAAAAAAATCCCCCTTGCTCGAAGGAACAAGGGGGACGAGTATTTGAATAACTATCTATTCTTTTTTAAGCTTTTCCCTATCAAAATCCTTGGGAGTTGGTCTCGCTCCTATTTGATCTTTTCTGTGGCGCATGTGGCGCAGGAGCCCTGCTTCATTGCTTCTGTCTCGGCATTCTGTTTAGCATACTTGGCAGGATCCTTGACGAATTTTTCCTCACAATTCGGACAGCAGAAATAATAGGTTTTCCCGTTATACTCATGAGAACCCGAAGCTTCTGACTTCTTGATCTCCTCGCCACTCACTGGACAGGTGACCATCTCTTCGGCTTCCTTGATATACTTCTCGGGGTTTGCCTTAAATTTCTCCTTGCACCCTTCCATACAAAAATAATAAGTCTTGCCATTATGCTCGATACTGGCTTTGGCTTCTGCCTTTTTGATCTTCATCCCGCATACTGGATCGACAACAGTTCCGTCTTCTTCGCCGTGGGAGTGCATGTGTTCCTCTGTGGCATCAGCCTGCTCGTGCATGTGTTCCTCTGTCGCCTTCCCATTGGCATACTTTTCAGGCTCTTTGAGGAAAGCCGCTTTACAGTTATCGCAGCAAAAATAATACGTCTTTCCCTTGTACTCGGCCGTGAGTTTGACTTCGGACTTTTTCATTGACTTCCCGCCAACCGCACAGGTGACTGTTTCATCCGCCTGTTTCTGCTGAGCCATTCCTGTTAAAGCAACAACCAAGACAAATCCTAGAAGCAGAATTAACATTTTTGAATGTTTTCTCATTCAATCCTCCTTGATGTTTTTTTAGTCTAAGTATTAATTAATACATAATCTATAAAATTTGTCAATTCATTTATAAAGGAGCAGCTCCGAATCAATTAAAAAATATATAAAAAAATGCGATTTTGTAAATAAAAGTAGAATTCTAGAATAAGAATATGTAAAATAATCGAAATGTTTTTAGCCAATCTTTGGGAAATCTTCAACACTTAAGATGTCTTCGAAAACAGCTTATCTCGTTTTGGAAGACGGCACTTCCTTCGAAGGTACATCCATCGGCACAAACGGATACGCAGAGGGGGAGATTGTATTCAACACAGCTATGACCGGCTATCAAGAAATCCTGACCGATCCTTCTTACAATGGACAGATAGTGACCATGACTTATCCTCTGATCGGAAATTATGGGTGCAATCCAGAAGATGTGGAATCACACCGTCCTTGGGTGGAAGGCTTTATCATCAAAGAGCTGGCAACTCTTCCATGCAACTGGAGGAAACAGGAGACTCTTGTCGATTTTCTGAAAAAGCACAAAATCGTTGCCATCCAGGATATAGATACACGGAAACTGACCAAACTCATCCGTACCGGAGGCGCCCAGAGAGCCCTCATCACCACTCAAAATGACGACATCACATCTCTTCGGAAACGCGTGAAAAAAATCCCCTCCATAGTGGGAGCTGATTTAGCCAGTGAGGTAACCACCGCAAAGCCCTACAGATGGCGCGAAGGCATCTATGCGTGGCCCAAAGGTTATTCAACACAGAAAAAATTCAAGTATTTTGTCGTGGCTTATGATTTTGGGATCAAAAGAAACATCTTGCGAAATCTTGTGTCCCATCAAGTCGACACACTTGTCCTTCCCGCACAAACCTCCTGGGAAGAAGTCCTGAAGCTGAAACCTGATGGGGTGTTTCTCTCCAACGGACCGGGTGACCCGGCTCCCATCCAGTATGCCGTCGAGAACATCAAGAACCTTGTCGGAAAAATCCCTATTTTCGGCATCTGCCTCGGTCACCAACTCCTCGCTCTTGCTCTTGGTGGGAAAACATTCAAACTGAAATTTGGGCACCGGGGAGCGAATCACCCAGTCAAAAATTTAGAAACAGGCGCAATCGAAATCACCTCCCAAAACCACGGGTTTGCCGTGGACATCGACTCTCTGAAAGGGCGGGCTAAACTCACACATCTCAACCTCAACGACCTGACCGCAGAGGGTTTCTCGTTGAAAGACAAATTCCTCTTTTCTGTTCAGTACCATCCTGAGAGTTCGCCTGGCCCGAGGGATTCCAGGTATCTTTTTCAGGATTTCATCCAGATAATGGAGGATTTCAAAAGAACATAAATGCCGAGAAGAAATGACATTCACTCCATCCTGATCATCGGCTCTGGTCCGATCATTATCGGACAGGCTTGTGAATTCGATTATTCCGGTACACAGGCTCTCAAGGCTTTAAAAGAAGAGAATTACAAAGTCATCCTGCTCAACTCGAATCCTGCCACGATCATGACCGACCCAGAGTTTGCCGACCGGACCTATCTTGAACCCCTGACAGTTGAATACCTGGAGAAGATCATCCAGAAAGAAAAGCCCGACGCATTACTGGCTACTCTGGGCGGCCAGAAAGCCTTGAACTTAGCCCTCGAGCTCGACGACAAGGGGATTTTGAAAGAACACAAGATTCAACTGATCGGTGTAAACACCAACTCTATCCGGAAAGCAGAAGACAGATTGCTTTTCCGCCGGGCTATGGAGAAGATCGGGCTCGAAGTTCCTGAATCCGGATACGCATCCACCTTAAAAGAAGCCGTGGATATCGTGAAAAAGATTAAATTTCCAGTTGTGATCCGTCCTTCTTTTACTCTCGGTGGAACAGGAGGAAGCATACTCAAGAACTGGAAGGACTTTTACAAATTTGTTCCTCTCGGCCTCGCCATCAGTCCTGTCTCACGAATCCTCATAGAGAAATCCATAATAGGCTGGAAAGAATTCGAGCTTGAGGTCATGAGGGATAAGAAAGATAACGTGGTGATCGTCTGCGGCATCGAAAACTTCGATCCCATGGGCGTTCATACCGGAGACTCCATCACCGTAGCTCCTGCTCAAACCCTGACCGATAAAGAATACCAGAGATTGAGGGATGCCTCCATCGCCATCATGCGGGAGATAGGAGTTGAGACAGGAGGATCGAACATTCAATTCGCAGTCAATCCAGAAGATGGACGAATGATGGTCATTGAAATGAATCCCAGAGTTTCCCGTTCCTCCGCGCTTGCCTCCAAAGCCACAGGTTTTCCCATCGCAAAGATGGCTGCTAAACTCGCCGTGGGGTACACTTTGGATGAAATTTTGAACGATATCACTAAAAAGACCCCTGCCTGCTTTGAGCCGACAATCGACTATGTTGTAGTCAAAATTCCACGGTTTGCCTTTGAAAAATTTCCCGAAGAAAAACCCTCTCTCACAATACAGATGAAATCCGTCGGAGAAACGATGGCCATCGGCCGAACATTCAAAGAAGCTCTCCAGAAAGCCATCCGCTCTCTAGAGATCAATCGCTGGGGATTCAAGGAGAAATTCAAGAAAGGCGGCAGGAAGATCCTGAGCAGAGATTTAACCCAGCCGAATGCGGAAAGACTCTGGATCATTGCAAATGCCATCAGAGAAGGAATTTCTGTCGAGGAGATCAATGAACACACTCAGATCGATCCCTTCTTCCTCCAGAACATCAAAGAGATCGTTGATTTTGAGAAGGAATTGAAATCCCTGAGAAAAGAAACAACCAACCATGATGTACTGCGACGGGCCAAGGAATTGGGATTCTCGGATAAGAGAATCGGTGAACTGGCAAAACTCAAAGAAGATGATGTCCGAAAGATGAGAGAAATGGCAAAGGTCCTCCCTGTCTGGAAAGTCGTGGATACCTGCGCTGGGGAATTCGAATCCGAAACCCCCTATTTTTATTCGACGTATGAAGATGAGAACGAAGCTGAATCACTTCCGGGAAAAAAAGTGATTATCCTCGGTTCAGGCCCGAACAGAATCGGGCAGGGTATCGAGTTTGATTACTGCTGCGTTCACGGAGTTTTTGCCCTGAAAGACCTGGGCTACAAAGCCATCATGGTCAACTCCAATCCTGAAACCGTTTCTACTGACTATGATATCTCTGACCGCCTTTATTTTGATCCTGTGACACTTGAAGATGTTCTCTCCATCTACCGCAACGAAAAACCAGAAGGAATCATTGCCCAGTTCGGTGGCCAGACACCTCTGAAAATATCCGTAGGGCTGTGGAAAAACAAAGTAAGTATCCTGGGAACAAGCTCCCACGCCATAGACGAAACAGAGGACAGGGAAAAGTTTGATAATTTCTTGAGCCGGTTAAACCTGAGGCGGCCGAGAAACGGGATGGCGAGGAACTCGACTCAAGCCCTAGAGAATGCTGAAAAAATCGGCTATCCGGTCCTCGTCCGGCCCTCGTATGTCCTTGGAGGCCGGGCCATGAGAGTCATACAAGATGAGGAGGAACTGGACAAATATGTCAAATCTATAAGGGAATACATCTCAGAATATCCTCTCCTCATCGACGAATTCATCGATAACGCCGTTGAGCTGGATATCGACGTTCTCAGCGACGGTGAGGATGTTTACATCGGTGGCATCCTCGAACACATCCAGGAAGCCGGTGTCCATTCCGGTGATGCCACCATGGTCATTCCTCCTTACTTCCTTGCTGACAGGATCATCGAGGAAGTGAAGCAGCAAGTGACTCTGATGGCCAAAAAGCTTGGAATATTAGGCCTGATGAATGTCCAGGTCGCTGTCAAAGGCACGAAGATCTACATCCTGGAAGTCAATCCCAGAGCATCGAGGACAATCCCTTTTCTCTCCAAAGCCACAGGAATCCCATTGGCAAAGATTGCTACACAAATCATCATGGGAGAAAAGCTCAAAAATATAGATATAACTCCATGCCCAACAGATTTTTACGCTGTGAAAGAAGCCGTTTTTTCATTTGATAAATTTCTCGAAGTGGACCCAATTCTTGGCCCAGAAATGCGGTCCACAGGAGAATCCATCGGAATCGACAGTCATTTTCCGTTGGCCTTCCTCAAAGCCGAAGAGGGCGCAGGTTTCCATCTTCCTGATAAAGGGAGGGTTTTTATCAGTGCTCCGGATGAAGACAAACCGAAGATTGTCCCCATAGTTGAGAAGCTCGAGCAGTTGGGTTTCGACCTTGTTTCAACTGAAGGAACCACTCATTATCTCCGCCGACACGGCTTCCGGGTGGAAACCACTGGCAAAA
>DAOVAM010000238.1 GCA_030671065.1 Candidatus Aminicenantota bacterium | reverse complement strand
CAGAATGATATCTTCAGGTTGGGCGATCTTCCTGATGAGAGGAGTGATTTTTTTCAGGTCAGGTTCAAAATAAATGTTTTTGTGCCCAAACTGCTTGACTTCATCAAACAGAGTTTTTCCGGATATTCCGGCTATGGGCGTTTCGCCTGCAGCATATATATCTGTGATGATCAGAACATCTGCCTGGTTAAAGGAGGTCGCAAAACTTTTCATCAAAAAAGCGAGACGGGAATACCGGTGGGGCTGAAACACGGCAACCACTCTGCGTTTCCAGCCTCTCTTGGTCGCTTCAAGGGTTGCTTTAATCTCGGTCGGATGATGAGCGTAATCTTCGATGATCATGATCGTGTTGACTTCTTTTTTTAATTCGAAACGGCGCCCGGTTCCGGTATAGCTTTCGAGCGCTTCCAGGATTGTATCGGGCGGTATATCGAGGTCCAGCCCGATGGCCACTGCAGCCATTCCGTTGTATATATTATGCGTACCGGGCACATTCAGCTTGAGCTGGCCGAATTTTTTACCTTTCCAGTACAGAGTCGAAGTGCTTGAGAATTTCTCGAACTGCATATCTCTGGCGAAAATATCTGCCTGAGTCGAGAATCCATAGCTGATTATCCTTCTCTCGAGAGAGGGGATGAGAGTCTGCAGGTTGGGATCATCCAGGCAGAGGATCACAGGGCAGTAGAACGGAACCTTGAGCGCGAAATTGATAAACGTTTTTTTGATTTCATCTATTGTCTGATACTGGTCCAAATGTTCGTCATCCAGGTTGGTAAGGACTGCGATAAAAGGCGATAAAAAGAGGAAGGAACGGTCGCTTTCATCCGCTTCAGCGACGATAAAATCCCCCTTGCCCAGTTTTCCATGGGCGCCAACCGTGTTCAAGCGGCCGCCGACCACGATAGTCGGGTCTAACCCGGCCGATTCGAGAACTTGGGCGATCATGGAGGTGGTGGATGTTTTGCCGTGAGATCCTGCCACTGCGATCCCATATTTCATTCGCATCAACTCCGCCAGCATCTCTGCCCGGGGAATAACCGGAATTTTACGGCGCCGTGCTTCTTCAACCTCAACATTGTCATCCTTTATGGCCGAGGAGATGACCACCACATCAGCCCCTTCGATCTTTTCCGCTTTATGGCCGATGGATATTTCTGCTCCAATATGCGCAAGCCGCTGAGTCACTTCGGTTTCGGCAATATCCGTTCCCGATATCTTGTAGTCCATGTTCAAAAGGACTTCAGCAATACCGTTCATACCAGTGCCGCCGATACCGACCATGTGAATATGGTTGATCTTTCTGTAGACGTGTTGTCCCATTTTTTATTCCTTCCGTTGGGCTTCCATGAGATCAAGGCAGAGATCTGAAATTTTCTCTGTGACTTTTTCTGTTTTTATTCGGGCTATATTTTTCTCCATCTGGTCTATCTTTTCCGTGTTTCGCAGGAAATAAAATATCTTATTCACTAACAGCTCAGGAGTGAATTCTTCTTCAAGAATTACCTCCGCTCCGTTTATTTTTTCCAGTTCTCTGGCATTCAGAGCCTGGTGATTGTCAGCGGCTTTAGAGAATGGGATCAGAAGAGATGCCTTTTGAGACGCAATGAACTCTGCGATAGTGGTTGCGCCTGCGCGGCTGATGATGAGATCAGACTTTTGAAAATAGCTGGCCATATCGAGAAAATAAGGTGCAACTATCACGTCTTTAAATTTATTCTGGGCATAATTCTCTTTGACCCATTCAAGATCTTTTTCTCCGGTTTGATGGAAGATTCTGAGGTTCTCTTTTTCTTCCTTCAACAGAGAAAGGGAAACGGATATCCCTTTGTTCAGGAAATGAGAACCCTGGCTTCCTCCGAAGATAAGGATCGTTAGTTTTTCGTTCCTGGCCTTGGGTGAAAGATGGCAAAATTCCTCTCTGACCGGATTGCCGATGAATATTCCTTTTCCTTTGAAGTAGGGAAGAGATCCTTTAAATGCGACGACCGCTTTTCGGACCCAGCGGACCAGCATTCTGTTTGTGAATCCGGGACGGAAATTTTGCTCGAGGATCAGGGTGGGAATTTTCATCCAGGAAGCCAGAAGGACAATCGGTCCTGAGCTGTATCCTCCCACTCCTATCACCAGATCAGGCTTTATACGGCGCAGGATGGCGAAAGATTTTATAAAAGAAAAAGGGAGAAGAAAAAGAGATTTTACAGTTTTGAGGCCTTTCCCCTTTAATCCTTCAATTTTCAAGGGGATGAAATCGACTTTGTGGTGCTCCATTATGTTTTTTTCCAGTTCCCGGTGAGTTCCGACATAAGTCAATTGAAGACGGGGATCTTTTTCTTTGAGTTTATTCCCCATTGCCAGCGCGGGATAGATGTGGCCGGCTGTGCCACCACCGCTTATAATAACCTTTTTCTCTTTCATTTCTTTCTCGGGATGTTCTTCTTTCTCTGTGAAATATTGAGAAGAATGCCCACTCCAAAAAGTGTGCAGATAAGAGAAGACCTTCCGTAGCTGATGAAAGGGAGTGGTATACCTGTCGGAGGACCCAGGCCCAGCACAATGCTGATATTCAGCAGAGCTTGGGAAAAAATAGCCAGCGTGAGACCTGCAGCGAGAATTTGACTGAAGAAATTGGGGGCCCTTTTGGAAATGACCAATCCTCTCCAGAGAAAAACAAGGAAAAGAAGCAGGATGGCCAGTGTTCCTAAAAGGCCAAGCTCTTCTCCCACTATGGCATATATATAATCAGTATGAGAGCAGGGGAGAAAAAAGAGTTTTTGAGTGCTTCCGCCAAAACTGACTCCAAAGAGGCCTCCTGCGCCTACGGCCAGCTTGGACTGGATGATCTGGAATCCAGTTCCCTGAGGGTCTTTTGTCGGCGAGAGAAAGGCGAGAATTCTTTCCATCCTGTACGAGGCTTGGAACAGATAGAAGGCAAAAACTCCGAGTGAGAGTGATCCCAGGAATAAGAAATATTTGAGTTTCACTCCTGCAATGAAGAGCATGATCGCACAAATAAGAAAGATCAGTAAAGCCGTGCCGTAATCGGGCTCCCTAATGATGAGCAGGATGAACAGAAAGAGCGTGATGAGTGGAAAAAGAAGAGTTCGGAAGTCGTTTATACTCTCCTTTTTTCGATCAAAGTAATAGGCGAAAAAGAGGATGAGACTTAATTTCGCCAATTCCGAGGGCTGGAACCGCAGTCCGAAGAACTGAACCCAGCGGTTCGTCTTCGCCAATGCTGGCATGAGCAGACACAGCACGAGAAGAAGGAGAGAGAGGAGAAGGAGGCCATAGACGATATACGCATTCTGGTAGAATGGCTTTCTTATGGGAAGCATGAGGAAGATCAGGATCAATCCGATGCCAGCGACAATACTCTGGTTGATGAAAAAATGGAACGAGTTTTGGTAGTTTTCATTGGAAAGGATTGCAGATGAGCTGTACACCATGATAAGACCCAAAGCCATCAGGATCAGGACAGTGAAGAAAAGCGTTTTATCGAATCCGTAAGGCCTGAAAATCTCCA
>DAOVAM010000273.1 GCA_030671065.1 Candidatus Aminicenantota bacterium | reverse complement strand
TCGCCGTAGAAATAACCCAGATGGACCCCAATAATTACGAAGCTTTCTACAACCTCGGTTACATGTACATGAATACCAAAAAGTACAACGCAGCCATTGCAGCGTTCAGCAAGGCTATGGAATTGAATCCGGGGTATGAATACACGTATTCGAATATCGGCTATATCTACTATCTGCAAAAAAAGTACCAACAGTCCATAAATGTATATAAAAAGCTCGTCGAGATCGTCCCTGACAATGTCAATGCCTTGTATTTTATCGGCGTCAACTACATGCTCCTCAAGAATTTTGATTCCGCAGTGGACCCTTTAAAGAAAGCCGTAGAGCTACAGCCCAACAACGCGAATGCTCTGTATAATTTGGCCATCGCCTACTTGAATCTCCATGATAACTACAGCGCTAGAGAGATCTACAACAAGCTAAAGACCATTGATCCGAGGCTGGCGAAAAAGCTAGAAGAGCACCTGAGATAGAGATATTCTGGATTAAGATACGCATCGTCCATTATCCATCCGAAGAATAAGTTAAGGGCAGGTGGCGAAATTGGCATACGCGCTAGGTTTAGGACCTAGTTCCTGATAAAGGAGTGCGGGTTCGAATCCCGCTCTGCCCATTGACAATCTATCCGAAAAAGAGAAATTGATGAATGACCAAACAAAGATGAAAAGCAGCATGAAAACCTTGAAAAGATGCAAGAGGGAGATTGAACTGGATATTGACGCAGATGAAGTCATGGAAGAATTCAATAAAATCGTGGCTCAATTCTCATCCAGTGCGAAGATACCAGGCTTCAGACCTGGTAAAGTCCCCAAGGACCTGATCAAGCAAAAGTTTTATCCAGAAATCAAGGACTCACTGATCAATGCATTAGTCCCGAAGGCTTTAAACAGAGAATTGAAAGCTCAAAATGTAAATCCGGTGGGAATGCCGGTTGTGAATGAACTGAACTTTAAGGAAGGAGAATCCCTTCACCTTAAGGCTCAGTTTGAGGTATGGCCGGAGTTCGAGCTTCCGCAATACAAGAAAATCAAGGTCAAACAGAAAAAAGTCATTGTTGCACCAAAAGAGCTTGAGCAGTCGCTCGAAGACCTCCGGGCGAGGTCCGCGGAATATGTCCCGGTCGAGGGCAGGGGAGTGGCTGATGGGGATTACGTTGCTGTCGAATTGAAAGGCAAAGACCTGAAGACAAACAGGTTTCTTCCTCTGGAAAAAGGAATCATCCTTGCGGGGCACCAGGACAACGAAGAGAACTTAAACAAAAATTTGACAGGATTAAATCCGGGGGATGAGAGAACATTCACGATCGAACACGACAAAAGTCATCCGAACAAGAAATTGGCCGGGAAAGCGATCGAGTATGAGATGCAAGTCGTCTCCATCAAAGAAAGAACACTTCCAGCGCTCGATGATGAATTTGCCAAGGGCCTTGGAGAGTTCAAAGACCTCAAAGATCTCAAGAAGAAAATTGAAAAGGAAATTACTTCTGCGAAAGAAAAAGCTGCGAAAAATGAGATGGCAGAGGAGATCATAAAGAAGATATCAGACAGGTTCAGTATTGAGCTTCCTGAATCTGTCGTAGAGCAGGAGCAAGTGGCCGTCTTGAAGCGCATGCTCTCTTCTCGTCCCCAGCAGAATTTGAGTCAAGAGGAACTGGAGAAGTTGAAGATTGAAGGAAAGGGAAAAGCAGAACAGAATCTCAGGAATCATTTGATTCTGCAGAAAGTGGCGGAGAAGGAAAAGCTGGGAGTGTCTGACGAGGAGCTTCATGAGGAGTTTAAGAAGATCGCTTCGGCGAACAATCTTTCCGTGGCAAAGGTTGTGGAGAGCTTTAACAGAGAAGGGAAGAGAGAAGAATTGAGAGACAACCTGGCTTTGAAAAAGACGGTTGACTTTTTAGTCAATAACGCTATAATAGAAATGTAAGTTTTCTCATGACTCTTATCCCCCAGCATCCAGTCAAGTAAAAGCGAACTGAATATTCATAAGTTTAAACTGGCAACTGGAGTATAAAATATGCAAAATGCCCGCAGTCATTCTGAAGTGATTAAAAACATCGCTTTGATTCCCTTAAGGGATATCGTTGTTTTCCCTTCGACTCTTGTTCCGTTCATCATCGGACGTCCATCTTCAATACAGGCCCTGGAAATGGCCACGGAAAAAGACAAGAGGGTTTTTCTTACCGCACAGATGGACGCCAACCTGGATAATCCCACTCCCAAGGATATTTATTCGGTAGGTGTGATTGCGAAAATTATCCGGTCGATAAAGATGGACGATAAGAACGTAAAAGTCATCGTGGAAGGAAGAAAAAGGGCGCGGATCATCGAATATTTAAGCACCTATCCGTTTTTCCAGGTGCTGGTTAAAGAGATAAGAGAAATCGAAGGAGCCAAAGTAGAATCCGGAGAAATGATCCAGAGAGTGTTGACGCTCTTCGAGGATTATTTAAAACTCAGCCAAAATGCGAATTTTGAATCCATTATTCCGGCTCTGAAAGATAACACTCCTGACAGGGTTGCAGACATCATCTCTTCCCACCTCTATCTTCCTTTAGAGGAAAAACAAAACATTCTTGAGTCAATCAGTGTCCAGGAACGGATTCGAAGGCTGAACTACCTCCTGGAGAATGAGATACTGAAGGTCCATACAAGACTGAAAAAAGAGGGAAAAAAGCCTGGCCGAAAGAAAATCACTATCAAAGACACCGGACAAAAAATACTCCCAATGGGTTTGACCTTCAAAAAGGAAGACCA
>DAOVAM010000179.1 GCA_030671065.1 Candidatus Aminicenantota bacterium | reverse complement strand
AGGATTTGATCCGGGATCTGGCAGGGGCTGCAAGGTTTGCACCTTCCTGCTTCAACAATCAACCCACTCGGTTTGTTTTTGTCCACAAACCTGATGTTTTAAAAAACATGCAGGAGGCTCTTTCAAAGGGGAACGAATGGGCTTACTCAGCGTCCTTGATCATAGCGGTCTTCAGTAAAAAAGAAGATGACTGCATCATTAAAGATAGAGAGTATCACCAATTCGATTGCGGACTCGCTGCGGGTTTTCTGATCCTGAGAGCCACTGAATTGGGCCTGGTCGCCCATCCTATTGCGGGGTATAGCCCGAAAAAAACGAAAGAGATTCTTGACATTCCTGAAGAGTATAAAGTCATCACCCTGATCATCGTGGGTAAACATTCTGAAGAGATCAGTCCGATTCTTTCAGAGAAACAGGTTGAATGGGAAAAGAGGAGACCAGAGAGACTGCCTCTGGAGAAAGTGGCTTTTTTCAACCGCTTCGCCGAGTAAAAAGTAAAATGGGGTCAGGCTTCGGTTTATTCTTTATTTTTCTCTTTTTCCTTTTCTTCTTCCTCCTCTCCAAACAAGTCGAGTTGTCCACTTTTTATCTTTTCGACTATTTCCTTTAAAACAGGATACTGGGTGAGAAGAGGAAAGGGAATCTCCACTTTTTCATTCGTGATAAGGTTTTTGATCTGTAAGGCATTGGCCAGTGCCTGTCCCCTGTAATGGTTGTTTGTTATGACAAGGACTTTTTTACTTTGATTTCCCAGGTCTTTTATTTTTTTGACCCAATCTTCCAGTTCTTCTTTCGCGTACAAATAGTTGTACCGCTCGTCTCGACCTGCATTTTTTTTGAACCAGTTCTCGTAATTTCTTCCGTGGAGCCTGACGTAGGAAAAATCGGGATTGGTGTTGATTGCGCTGGGCTTGATCGAATTCCGGAATATCGGCTGGTCGATGTTGCAAAAACAGACCTTGTGTTCAGAAAGAAGTTCAAAGAAATTTTGAGTATTCCAGGATGAATGCCGCACCTCCAGGGCCAGTGGGAAATCTCCAAATGATTTGAATAAGCTAGTCAAATATTCGATATGAGCGACGGTGTTGATGAATGACCAGGGAAATTGGATCAGGATGGATGCCAGCATACTTTTCGCCCGGAGCGGTTCGATCCCAAACTTGAAATTGTCAATATCCTTTTGAGTGAATCCTTTCCTCTCGTGTGTGAAAACCTGGTGGAGTTTGATCGAAAAAAGAAAGTCCGGGTAATCCGCGACTCTTTTGATCCAGGACAGCGTCATTTGGATAGGAGGGGGTCTGTAGAATGTACTGTTGATTTCAACGATGTTGATGTACTGGGCCAGAAGGAGAAGAGGATGAAATCCTTGAGGCTTTCTCTGTGGATAGACGATGCCCTCCCAGTCTTTGTAGCTCCAGCCAGCAGTGCCGATATAATAACGCGCCATCGAATCTTATTTTAACAAAAATAGGATCACAAAGAAAAAGGGGCTATGTCTTTATGCTCAGTAATGAAGTAACATTTTTAATAAAACTATTGAAAACAAAAGTGTCATTGCGAGCGCAGCGTGGCAATCATGTAAAAAGAATTGTCATTGCGAGGAGCGCAGTGACGTGGCAATCTCTTAAAATAAAAATGCATCTTTCTTATGAGATTGCCACGCTGCGCTCGCAATGACACTCACTTCTTATGAGCTTGCTTCACTCCGTTCGCAATGACACTTTTTACCTTCAATATCTTTACCAAAAGAGTGACCTAATTACTGAGCACAATCAACAGGCCTCTTTTTATAAAGAAAAGGGACAGTCTCCAATAAAGGGGACAGGTCCCTTTTTTTTGAGTGACTGAAGTTTTTGAAGCCTGACCCCGACTTTTGAAGCTTGCGAAAAAAAATTGCTCAAGCTATACTTTTGAATTATCATGTTAAGGTCAAACTAGGGTACTATTAATGAAAAAATTCTTCGTCCTTCTTCTGCTTTTCCTCTTCCTATTCTCTTGCAGTAAGAAAGATCAAGAAAATCTGTTCACCATAGGAATTTTTCAGTTTAATGATGCTCCCCATCTGATTGAAGTCCGCAACGGCGTGATTCGGGCTTTGTGGGATAATGGTTTCCAGGACGGAGTGAATATCCGACTCGAAATCCGGAACGGAAATGGAAGCTCTTCTGAAGTCCAGAGGATTGCCCAGGAATTTGTGGAGATAAAAGTGGACATGATCGTTGCGCTTTCCACTCCCTGCCTCCAGGCAGCTCTGATAGCGACGCATGAGATTCCGATCGTCTTTTCTTCAGTGGCCAATCCCTATTTAGCCGGAGCTGGCAAGTCTTCCCGGGACCATATGAGAACGGTCACAGGAATTGAATCAAGAGGTCCGATCAATGAGAGTCTTGCGTTTATCAAGGAAATTATCCCAGGTGTAAAAAGAGTGGGAACTCTATGGACTCCTTCAGAGATCAATTCTAAGTTTTACTTGGAACTGGCCAGAGAAGAAGGCAAGAAAGTCGGTTTAGAAATCGTGGATGTTCCGATTGTAAACAAGAGCCAGGTGTTGCATTCGGCTCAAGTTTTGATCAATAAGAAAATCGATGCCATTTATCAAATCTCAGATAACACGATCAATGAATCCTTCCAGGATGTGGGGAACGTTGCGGGGGAAAATTCTGTTCCTCTTTTTGGTGGTTTTCTGTTTTCCACACGCCTTGGTGCGTGTGCCGCACTGGGATGGGATTTTTTTGAGATGGGATACAAAACTGGAGAAATTGTCATGAGGATCAAAAGCAGCGAAAATCCTGCTGATATTCCCATCCAATCCATGAGCCAAGTGAGAATACACCTGAATCTGCCTGCTGCCCAGAAGCAAGGGATCACGTTTTCGGATGAATTTCTGAAAAAAGCGGATGATATTCTTGAATCTGAAAATAATTCACTATTTCTGTCTGATTCTTGATGAAAAAAACGATTAAGATCTCCATAATTTCGGCCCTTTCTCTACTTTTGGGTTTTTCACTGCTTATCTTTATTCACACGTATCGTTCTGCCCCCAAGATGAAAGGCAAAATCGTACTCAATGGTTTGAATCAGGAAGTGAGAATAGTCATTGATACTTGGGGAGTTCCCCATATCTTCGCGCTGAACGAAAAAGACCTCTTTTTTGCCTGTGGATTCATGCATGCCAGTGAGAGAATGTGGCAGATGGAACTCACGCGGAGAGCTGGTTCTGGAAAACTTTCTGAGATTTTTGGGAAAGCTGCCCTGGAGAGAGACAGGTACATGAGGGGCTTCGGTCTTGGAGAGGCGGCTCGGAGGGATTTTGAGAAACTCTCACCCAAGATGAAAGAGCTGGTTGTCTCTTATAGCGATGGTATCAATTCCTGGATGGATTCCCGGCGCTTGAATTGGCCGACTGAATTCTTGATTTTACGACACCGACCCCAACCTTGGACACCTCTGGATTCTTTCATTATTAAAGAAGTCATGGCGTTGCTTCTCTGTCCGGATTTCCGGAGTGAAGTCATCAGAGGGAATCTGGTGAAGAAGCTCGGGGCGGAAAAAGCCTTCCAGATTCTGGAGGAAGGGATTCCTTTTCCTCCTCCTCCAACAGAAGAAACTGCCATATCCGATGAATTCCCGGTCATTCCTTTCCAGGGGAGCAACAATTGGGTTATCTCTGGCAGCCGGACTGAATCCGGAAAGCCTCTTCTGGCTAACGATCCTCATCTGGAAATCAGCCTTCCTCCGATTTGGTATGAAATTCATCTGAACTCTCCGGAGGTAAATGCCATTGGTGTTTCGATACCCGGTGTTCCGCATGTTATTATCGGACATAACGAGTCCATAGCTTGGGGATTGACGAATTCCGCAGCTGATGTCCAGGACCTGTATATAGAAAAACTCAACGATTCTGGGGATATGTACCTGGATAATGGGGAATGGAAGCCTGTTTTCAAAAGGAAAGAACAGATCAAGGTTAAAGGAAGGAAAAAAGCAGATGAGATAGAGATTAGCTGGACAGAACGCGGGCCCATAATCTCTCCTTTAATCATTAAAAGTCAAAGCCCTATCTCTTTGAGATGGACTATTTATGAGGGCGGAGAGATTATGGAATCACTCTACCTTTTGAATAGAGCTCAGAATTGGAAGGAATTCAAGGCTGCCTTAAAACTGTTTGATGCTCCATCACAGAACTTTGCGTATGCGGACAAGGATGGGAATATCGGGTGTTACTTGAGCGGTAAAATTCCCTTGAGATCTCCAGTGTCCGCACTGTTTCCTTACCCAGGATGGAAAGAGGACGGCAGATGGACGGGATTTCTCGATGAGGAGAAAAAACCGCATCTTTTTAATCCTGAGGAGGGGATTGTCGTTACTGCGAACAACAAAATCATCCCGGATGGTTTTCCCTATTATGTGAGCTTTGATTGGGATGCTCCTTTCAGGGCAGAGAGAATTAGGGAGCTGCTTCTCCAAAAGGAAAAACACAGCATCGACTCCTTTAAGATAATACAGAATGATGTGTATACCAAGAAAGGAGAGCTGGTTCTTCGTGTTCTTGAAGAAGTTGAGGGAGTGAGCGGAAACATACAGGAAGCTCTGAATGGGATCAAGCGCTGGGATTTGAATATGTCTGCAGGAAAAGAGCCCGCGCTTTTTGAGGTTTTTATGGATTTTTTTCATGAAGAAGTTTTTAAAGATGAACTCGGTGAGGATTTTGATGATTTTGACTCATCATTCAGGCGGAAGAAAGCCGGACTCCTGAGGATACTTTCCAACTCCTCCTCTTCCTGGTTCGATAAAGTTGGAACTCCCTCTGTAGAAACACGGGATGAGATTGTGATGGCAAGCCTCGAGAGAGCCTTAGAGTGGCTGGAAGGGAACTATGGATCTTCTGAGAATTGGGATTGGATGAATATCCATTCTATCC
>DAOVAM010000133.1 GCA_030671065.1 Candidatus Aminicenantota bacterium | reverse complement strand
GAGGAGTTAATGGCATCCGAGGATGCGCATGAGGGCTTGAACGCCTTCATGGAAAAAAGAAAGCCTCTCTGGAAGAACAGATAAAGGAGGAATCAATGAAAGCAGCCGTATTCCATAAACCCAACGAACCTCTGAAAGTGGAAGAGGTGGAAAATCCAAAAATATATTTTCATGAAATATTGGTCAAAGTCGCCGCTTGTGGCGTCTGCAACACGGATTTGCACTACATAGATCACGGTGTTCCCACTTTTAAAAAACCCCCCATGATTCTTGGGCATGAAACATCCGGTATCGTTCAGGACGTCGGTGCCCAGGTTAAGGAGATCAAGGCCGGCGACCATGTGCTTATTCCTCCTGTCTTCTCCTGCGGTCACTGCTACAATTGCCGGATAGGCCGGGAGAATATATGCTTGAATATGATCATGCTGGGGAACAACATTGACGGCGCTTATGCAGAGTATGTCAAAGTGCCGGCTAAAGACTGCATCTCTCTCCCAGATGAGCTTCCTCTTGAGGAATCGTGTATCATTGCCGATGCTATTTCCACACCCTATCATGCTGTGAAAAATAGAGCTCAGGTCAGGCCAGGCGACTCTGTCGTAGTCCTCGGATGTGGAGGTGTTGGAATAAACGTAGTCCAGGTAGCTGTTGCGGCAGGAGCCTCTGTCACTGCTGTGGACATCAAGGATGATAAACTGGAGATGGCCAAAAGATTGGGCGCAAAGAACACCATCAACTCCTCAAAGAAACAAGATAAGGCTGTGATCACGGAAATACGAAAATTGACAGATGGTGGAGCAGACATCTGCATCGAAGCCATCGGCAATCCGAAGACAATCGAAATGGGGCCGACCACCCTCAGACCGGGAGGCCGCTATGTCCAGGTTGGCTTCTCTCATCAAGCCGCTCCTTTGAATGCCGGACGGCTGATGTTCAGAGAAATAGAAATTCTTGGGTCCCTGGGATGCCGACCGGTGGATTATCCGAAAATCATAGAGATGATAAGGCTCAAAAGGATTCAACTCGAGCCTGTGATCACTCACAGGTTCAAACTGGATGACATAAACAAGGCTTTCGACCTGATGAGAAAGGGAGAATCCCTCAGGTCAATCATCGTCATGTAAATTCAGTAAAAAGAGCAGTCTCACAGAAAAAAAAGACCAGACCTTGATTTTCAATAGTCTTTACTGAAACCACCCTGTCATACCATTCATTTTTATATCTTATTATCTCTCGTCCGCAAATGATAAGATTCAAAGATGTTATTCTGTTCCGGGCATAGGGCGAATTTTTACCTTGCGCGTCAGCTTTTTCTCTCCAACCTGAAGAATCACTATGTATTCGCCCGGAGACACCAATCTCTGAGACCGCGCTCTTGTCCCTCCGATTCTCTTCTGCTCCTCCTTAGTCAGCTTTCTCTGCATATTCCAGACGACCTTATTGATCCCTGCATTTTTGCTTCCTCTGAGATTATTCAGTTCCTTTCCATAAGGATCGGTAATTATTATCCTCACATCATCCTTCACTGTGTTCTTTAAGTAGTAATAGGCAACAATCCCTAAAGGCTCATTCGGAGCGTTAAAATTCCTGTGTCCCCAGGGTCCTCCCGGGTATCTGTATCTCCACTGGATTTTTGGCTCAATTTCGAAAAGATACGCATCCTCTGCCACAACCTTCTCGTTCAATTCTTGAAGAGGTGAAATATCAGTGACGTATATTCCACAACCATAGCTGCCCACCACCAGGTCTTTTTCCCGGGGGTGAATAAGGAGGTCATGAATCGGATTCATGGGCATGTTGTTCTTCATGCTCATCCATTTTTTTCCCCCATCAAGGGTGACGAAAACACCTACATCCGTTCCAATAAAAAGCAGGTTAGGATTTTTCTTATCCTCGAAAATGACATAGATGACTTCCCTTGGTAGATTCCCGGCAATCGATGTCCAGGTTTCTCCATGATCTGCTGTCTTAAAGACCAAAGGCTCAAAATCATCTCTCTGGAAACCAGTCTTAACCACGTAAGCCGTACCTTCATCGAAATTGGAGGCAATTACACGGCTCACACAAAAGTCTTCAGACGCTCCTGCCTTGCCGAGGTTTGGAGTGAGGTCTCTCCATGTGGCTCCTCCATTTCTTGTGAGCTGGACCTTCCCGTCAAGCGTTCCGACCCAGATGATTCCCGGCACAACCGGTGACTCTGAGAGTGTCGTGATGACACAGTACTCGATGTTTCCTTTGAGTTTCTCCGGGTCGTTTGTCGTCAGGTCAGGGCTGATATCCTGCCAGTCGTCTCCCCGGTTCATGGAACGGTGGAGAACATTTGACCCGAAGTAAATGACCTGGCTGTTATGAGGCGATATGAGAATCGGAGAGTTCCAGTTGAACCGGAGTGGAGGCTTCCCTTCCTTTCTGGAAGGACGTATACTCTTTCTAATGCCCAGCTTTTGGTCAAATCTCTGGATGCTGCCGAATTGAGACTCGTTATAGAGCCAGCGGCTGTCCATGGGATCGGGCTGGTTGAACATTCCGTCTCCTCCGCCGACATACACCCAGTCGTCCCGGGTGATCTGTCCGCTGAGGCCATTACTCGGAATCTTCATAGAACCCGTGTCTTGCGTCCCCCCATAAATATTGTAGGGCTCATCCATATCCACACCGATCGCATAAAACTGGGCCACAGGAATATTCTCGAAAGCATCCCAGGTCTTTCCCCAGTCGTAGGTGATGGCCAGGCCGCCGTCGTTTCCCAGGATAATGTGGTTAGAATTCTCTGGATCGATCCATACAGCATGATGGTCAACATGAATACCTCTTGCGACAGTTCGGTTCCATTTTTTTCCTCCGTCAGTGGACCTGAAAAGAACCGTACTCTGAACATAAATCACCTTATCATCATTCGGGTCAATCCTGATCTGACCGTACCATTTGCCACCGCCGATTCTGTCCTGTGCAGAGTTCATCTTTTTCCACGTCTTCCCCGCATTATCGGAGCGGTACACCTCACCTCCGATACGCCTCTCTGGGCGCTCCTGGTCACGGCTGCGGTCCTGCTGAGCCTCTTTTTTAGTCGGAGGTCTCGTGTTGTAGTTATCGATCGTGGCATAGACAATGTTCGGATCCCTTAAAAAGAGATCTATTCCGATACGGCCGAGCTTCCCCGTTGGAAGTCCTCCTCCCAGCTTTGTCCATTTTTTTCCACCGTCAGTCGTTTTGTAGATACCGCTTTCCGGACCCGCTTCCTCAAAATGCCAGGGCTTGCGCCATTTATCGTAGGAAGCCGCATACAGAATGTCCGGATTTTGTGAATCCATGGCCACTTCTACGATTCCGACTTTATCGCTTATGTAAAGGGACTTCTCCCATGTTTTCCCGCCATCTGTTGTTTTGTAAAGCCCCCTCTCCTTGTTGAAGGAAAAATGATAACCCAGCGCGGCAACATACACGATATTCGGATTCGTAGGGTGAATAACTATCCTTCCGATATGCATCGTCTCTCTGAGTCCCATATGCGCCCAGGTCCTTCCTCCATCCACGGATTTATAAACACCGTCCCCTATAAGAGATATACGGCCCGAGGCGGCTGTGCCTGTGCCTACCCAGATAATATCGGGATTTGAAGAGGATACAGCCGTATCACCGATCGGCATCTTGCCCGGATTCTTAAAAATCGATCTGAATGTCGTACCGTAGTTCTCTGTCTTCCAGAGACCTCCGGAGGCTGTGGATACATAAAATGTATACGGCTGGGATTCTGGCACTATAATATCCAGTATTCTTCCTCCCTGCCTTGCCGGCCCGAGTGCCCTGTAGTTGAACACTTCCAATAAATCCTGGTTGATGAGCTCCTGGTCCTTCCCGAATGAGTCGGAAAACAGGAAGAGGACACAAACAGTAAACACAAGAACTGTCAGATGTTTTTTGAATTTCATTGCATCTCCTCTTTAAAATAGATTCATTTAATCAAATAAAGCTTTGTTTGATGTCCATCAATGAACTTGCATCCTTCCTCAGTAAACACAGCATCTTCCTCAAAACCGATCCGCACATCTTGATTGTCCCATTCAGGAATGCTGGTCGTACAACTGTACTCGATCGCATACACTGTGTTCGGATACAGGGGATACTTCCCCCGGTCCTGTATGCCTTCTGGGGCTCTTTCCGGAGCTCTGGCATCCATCGGAGGCCCGGCCGCATGTCCATACAGCCCGAGAGGATGAGAATAAATCAGCGGCCTTAAGCCCTCTTCCTCTGCATTTTTCATTGCTGACCAGACTATATCATTTCCAGACCTGCCCGTCTTGAATTCACCTCTAAAGACATCTCCCAGCCTATTGGTTCGTCTCAAAGCTTCCTTTAATCCCTCAGGGGCATCATTTTCTCCAATCTTGCACACATAAGCCTGCAACTGCATATCTGTGCAGAGGCCGAGATATTTGATTCCAACATCGCAGTGGAGCAGGTCGCCTCTCCTGATGATTCTCCTGTCCCCTTTGTACTTGGCCGCTTCTTTCTTATGCCTTTGAATAGAGATTGACGGCTGAAACCAGGGCTCAAGTCCCAGGTCCGTAATTTTTTGCCTGATCCACCAGACAACATCTTCAGTGGTCGTGATGTCCGGAGTGATGACTCGATTGGAGTAAAATTCAGCGATGATGTTGTGCGCAATGCCGCAGATGTGCCTGTAAACACTCAATTCCTGTGGGCTTCTGGTTTCCAGCCAGCCAACACAGAGGTTCTCCGCAGAGACGAACCGACTTGAGTATTCAGGGCCGAGCGCTTTTTCCAGCTTCTGTTTGAGGCTTGCCGTCAAGCCGTCTCCAAAGGCCCAGGTCGAGGAAACGTTCACTCCGATCTTCTTGGGATTGAGCTTCTTGATGACCTCAGCCAGGCTATCAAACTGTTTTTTCTTTTTGTTAACCCATGTCCCTTTATACCATTTTCCCATACCATAAGAACTCCCGGAAAGCCTTTCGACTCCGAGTTTTTCTCCGCGGTCGTGGAAAATCAGGATCGATGTTCTCCGAGCAGACATGGTGGGTTCAGGGACAAGGCTCATATAGACAGGATCTTCATTGTATTCACGGTTGATGACGAGCCACATGTCTATCCCTTCCCTTCTCATCAATTTCGGGATGATGTTGTCCAGCCTCCATTCGAGCCATTCATTCATTACCTGCGCCCGTTCTTTCTCAGGCAGAATCTTCTGGCTGTCGTCTACGGCGGATATTTCATTCCTTTCGGAATACGAATAACCTGCCGCCAGAATCAAAAAAGCCAATAAAAAAACCTTAAAAAATTGAATAAATGGTCGATTCACCACTTTTTTGCCTCCTTTTTTAACTTTTTATGGTAATTTTTGATGAATAATCATTAATTTTGAACTCGCTCACTCGCAAAAGCTGCTGTTTTTCTTTCTTTTCGGTTGTCATTCTTTATTTATCATACATTCCGATAGGTGCTCCAGGTGGGGGACGAGAAGCAACAGCAAACTTCACTTTACTCGGATCGGCCTGGAACAGTTTGATCTGTGACACTGCATAAAAATAATGAGCCTTTTGACTCTCGTCTTTGACTGATTTTGCCTGCACGCTCAGCCAATTTTTCAACTCATCCAGCTTGAGCATGGCAACAGCACGCACCTGTGGATTGGTTCGTTCATCAACGGCTAAGCTCATCATGTTGTACATCAGGGCATTATCTACAACTCTCTGTATCTCTGCATGGTAGCTGGATTTAGAAGACGACTTCCAAGTTGAAGAGATGAGCCTGTCCAAAACTTCAGCCAAACCGGGAACATCTTTCCTCCGGGAATGATACTCCACCAGCCTGGCCGCTCTCTCGGATCTCAATATCATAGCAATCGTTAAGTTAGCAGCTGCCTCTGCTGCAGCCAAAGGATCAAATGTCTGGCCTGTGTAATCGGGGAATAGCTCACGTGTCCCACGATATCCGGGAGGACGGGGTGGAATCAGGCTCAATATCTTCTCGTCTATGGCTAGGAATTCAGGCTGAATAGTCTTCAGTAAAACATCCAGAGCACGACGCTGCTCTGTGCCTGGAACTATCTTTGGATTCTTCTGAACATCACCGCGCAGCTTATGATAATAATAGAGTCCGCCGATAACACTCGCTGCGGCTTCGACCTGGTATCTGTGAAACAGATATGCTGGAACAAGCACTTCTTCTAATGTGGCCATGGGAGAATTGAC
>DAOVAM010000103.1 GCA_030671065.1 Candidatus Aminicenantota bacterium | reverse complement strand
GACTGGCAAGAGTAGTTCTTCTGAGTGTCTTCGTCGGATTTTCGTGTGTTTTCTCTTATTCCCAAACAGTCGATCGCATCGTGGCCGTGGTCAATGAGGAAGTCATAACCCTGACAGATATCCAGATTGTTGAGGCCTTTGGGCTTTGGGAGGATGAGATAGGAGGAGATACTGAAAATACTCGTCAGCGGATTCTCGAAAGAATGATTGAACAGAAGCTTGTGATTCAATTATCGGGGAAAGATGTATCCATAAAAACCGAGGAGATGGATGAGTTTTTGATGCGAATAACGCAAAAGTTGGGAGCTGATGGAATTGATGACAGGCTGATGTATTTCGGCCTGGATCGGGAGGATTTGAAGGATTACATCCGGGAGAAAATGTCATACCAAACAATTATTTCCCAGAGATTCAGCAAGGTGAATCCAGTCAGTCTCAAAGATATCGAAGATTATTATAATGAGAGCTATGTTCCAGATCAGAAAGACAAGGGAGCTGAACCTCAACCGATGATGGAGATTCTCGATGAGCTGGAATCCACCATCAAACAGGATAAGATGAAAGCTCAGATCGAGGATTGGATCAGAAATTTAAAAGAGAAATCAGATATTCAGATCATAAAAGGTAGACTCAAGTCGCCTTGATAGAAAAATGAAGGAGCATAAATGAGTCGTGTGGCTTTTTTGTTTCCCGGCCAGGGTTCCCAGGTAGTCGGCATGGGAAGAGATTTCCATGATTCCTCATCTCAAGCCCAGGAGATTTTTGCACGAGCGGATGATGCGCTTGGGTATAAAATCTCAAAGTTGTGCTTTGAAGGTCCGGAGGAGGAACTGAAACTGACCCAGAACACCCAGCCTGCCCTCCTTGCGGTCAGCTATGTGGCGTATGTCCTCCTTGGAAAAGAGGCCAGGATTGCTGCCGGTCACAGCCTGGGAGAATATTCGGCTCTTGTGGCATCAGGCTCTCTGGAATTTGAAGAGGCTCTCCGCCTTGTTCACAAAAGAGGGAAGTACATGCAGGAGGCTGTCCCAGTGGGAGTGGGGGCTATGGCCGCAGTCCTGGGATGCAGTTATGAAGATGTGAAAAGTGCTTTGGACAGGGTTGCTGGCGGAGTCGTGGAGATCGCGAACTGGAACAGCCAGGAACAGATTGTTATTGCCGGAAACAAGGAAGCTGTCGAGAGAGCTCTGACTCAAATCAATCCTCCCCGGTCTGTGATGCTGCCTGTGAGTGCGCCTTTTCACTGTAACCTCATGAAAAACGCAGAGGAAAAGCTCTCTCACGATTTGGAAGAGGTTGAATTCAGAGACCTGAAGTTTCCGGTGATCACTAATGTGGACGCCAAAATAATCCATAAAGGAGAGGAAGCGAGAGATGCCTTGAAAAGGCAGGTGACCCGGCCTGTCCTCTGGTATAGATCCATGGAGATGTTGAACGAGGAAAAAATCGATGTGTTTGTGGAGTTGGGCTCCGGGAAGGTGTTGTCCGGACTGGCAAGAAGAATCAGCCGCGGCTGGGAATCATCTCCTTCTTTTTTAAATCTTGAGGATTCAGAGGCTCTTGAAAAAATCAGGGTGTCACTTTAAGGATTCTTTGGAAAGGATACTGGGCCCGAATTTAATGTAGTATTCTACAGCTGAGACGACGGCCGTGACAATCACGATCCAGAGTCCGATTTGAGAAAGGACGTAGAATCCCCCCAGGTATTTCTCACCCAGTATCAATAATCCTATCGTGATCGATTCAAACAGCATTTTGAGTTTGCCAATCCTGGATGCAGAGATGATGACTCCTTTTGAAGAGGCAAGTGCCCTGAATCCTGTGACCGCGATTTCCCTTCCGAGAATGATGACGACCATCCAGGCCGGTACAGTCCCTAGTTCGACCAGGCAGATGAGGGCTGATGCGATCAGCAGCTTGTCAGCGATCGGATCCAAGAGCTTCCCTATAGCCGTTATCTGTTTTCTTCGTCTTGCCAGGATTCCATCGAGGGAATCTGTGATCGCCGCCAGGACAAAGATAGTGAAAGCGATTAATTCTTTTCCTTCGAAAGGAGTCAAGAGAACGACTACGAGTACAGGAACGAGCAGGATTCTCAATAATGTGAGGAAAATGGGGAGATTCATTTTTAGGAGATATACTACAGCCTTCTTATGTTGTCAAATTCAAAAGAGTGTTGATAAAATGAACATCTCAAAGTATATTTGATTATAAAAAATGGCCAAGAAGAATTCCATCACGCCGATGATGCAGCAGTACCAGAGGATTAAGAACAATCATAAGGATGCGCTCCTATTTTTTCGGCTCGGAGATTTCTATGAGATGTTTTATGAGGATGCAAAAGTCGGCTCCTCAGTTCTTGAAATCGCCTTGACATCCCGCCAGAAAATTCCGATGTGCGGAATTCCTTACCATGCAGCTCATTCGTATCTTACAAAGCTTCTCAAGAATGGTTTCAAAGTGGCCGTCTGTGAACAAGTGGAGGACGCCAAGCAGGCAAAAGGAGTCGTTAAAAGAGATGTGGTCAAAGTACTGACACCGGGAACAGCTGTGGAGCTTGAGCTTGAGGACGCAAAGGAAAATACTTATATTGCCGGTTTGTGCTTAGAGGACAAAGGATGGGGATTGGCTCAGATTGATTTAGCCACAGGCCAGATAAAAACCACTCAGAGCGATTCGCAGGAAAGAAGACTTCTAGATGATGAACTGTTCAGGATATCTCCAAAGGAAGTCATTTTCCCGGAAGGGAAAGAGAGAAAAGTGATCGAGCTCCTCTCTCGCAACAACATGACAGCGGTTTTGAAAAGCCCTCTGGAGGATTGGATCTTTGATTTTTCGCAAGCCAAGAATGTTCTAGAGGGGCATTTTCAAGTGAAGTCTCTGGCAGGATTCGATCTTGAGGAAAAGAATTTTGCTGTCTCAGCGGCAGGAGCTCTTCTGGATTATCTGAAAAAAATCCGGAAGGATTCCCTTTCTCTGATTCATAATATTTCCTATGTCCAGTCCGGCCTCCATATGGTTCTGGATGCGACGACCATAAAAAACCTGGAGCTCGTGAAAAATTTGCAGGACGGAAACCTGAAAGGCTCCCTTCTTGATATTATGGATTACACGGTGACTTCCATGGGCGGAAGGCTCATCCGGAGCTGGCTTCTTCAGCCGCTCCAAAATTGTTCAGATATCAATAACAGGCTTGATGCTGTCACTGGATTTCTCGATCATACGATTGAACGCCAGGAGTTGAGGTCGGGATTGAAAGAGATATTCGATCTGGAACGCCTCACTGGAAAAATCTCTTTAGCAGTGGCCCATGCCCGGGACCTCGTGTCCTTGAAAAAATCACTTTTGCCTCTTCCGCATATTCAAAAGGCCATAAAGTCTTTTACGGCCAAGAGGATCAAGCAGATTCGCAAGAACTGGGACAATGCTCAGGACCTTGTGGAATTGATTGACAGTGCAATCCTGGATGAGCCCGCTTTTTTGCTGACTGAAGGAGGGGTCATCAAAGATGGCTACAATTCTGAGCTGGATGAGCTGAGGAAATTAAGCCTTTCCGGAAAAAGTTTTATATCCCTTCTTGAGAAAAAAGAAAAAGAAAAAACTGGAATTTCTTCTCTTAAGATACGTTTCAATAAAGTGTTTGGTTACTACATAGAAGTCACAAAACCGAATCTGCCTCTTGTTCCTGAGGATTACATCCGAAAACAGACTCTGGCGAATTCCGAAAGATTCATCACTCCTGAACTCCAGGAATACGAAGAAAAAGTCCTGAATGCCGAAGAGCGAATAGCAGAGCTAGAGTACAATCTCTTCCTGGATGTTAGAGAGAAAATATCGAAGCAGACAAGACGTATCCAGAAGATTGCAGCGGATATCGCTGTCCTGGATGTCCTTTCCTCTCTGGCCGAGCTCGCATCCTTCCGAAACTTTCATCGTCCGCATATCTTGCAAGAAGACAGAATAAAGATCGAAGAAGGTTGGCATCCTGTTATCGAGGTCACCAATGACGAGCCTTTTATCCCGAATGATACGTACCTGGATCGAGATGAAGATCAGATTCTGATAATCACGGGGCCGAACATGGGAGGGAAATCCACTTACCTGAGACAGGTCGCGTTGATCTGCATCCTGGCCCAGATGGGCTCTTTTGTCCCAGCGAAGGAGGCAGAGATAGGCGTGGTCGACCGCATTTTTACTCGCATTGGAGCTATGGATTTTCTGAGTGTAGGTCAGTCCACGTTCATGGTGGAGATGCTCGAGACTGCCAAAATATTAAACAACGCCACGGAGAAAAGCTTGGTCTTGCTGGATGAGATCGGGAGGGGAACAAGCACTTTTGACGGATTGAGCATCGCCTGGGCCGTGGCTGAACACCTCCATGAAAAGGAGGCTGTCAGGGTCAAAACCCTGTTTGCAACGCATTACCATGAGTTGACTGAGTTGGCTTTGACGCTCCCAAGAATCAAGAATTATCATGTGACAGTGAAAGAGAGAGAGGATGATATCGTTTTCCTGAGAAAGATCGTTTCCGGTCCTTCAGACCAGAGCTATGGAATTCATGTGGCTAAACTTGCTGGTATTCCCCGGACTGTTGTGGACAGAGCCAAAGAGATTCTTTTCAATCTGGAGAAGCAGGAGCTGGATGATTCCGGACTCCCAAGACTTTCTTACCGGTCTTCGAAAAAACAGGACAAGGCACAGTTTCTTTTGTTCAAAGAAGATAGAGAGCAGGCACTACTCAAGAGTATTAAAGAGGAGATCGAGGAGAGTCAAATCTCTGAATTGACTCCCTTGGAAGCCTTAAACCTGCTGAGCCAGCTGAAGAAAAAGATTGAGGATGAAGAGAGTAAACAGGACAAATAAGGTGAGACAATATAAAGCGAGGAAACAGGCAAAAAGAAAATGGTCCCTAAACTGACTGTGGGTGGTTGAGAACTGAAAAAACACAGCTGTTCAGAGAGTTGCAAAGAGAGCTAAGAGAGAATGGATTAGGTGTTTTCCGGTTCGTCGCTGACCTCAGGCTCCTTTTCTTCTTTTCCTTCTTCTCCTCCGGCAAAATCCTCATCATTGTATCCTTGGCTTTCTTCAATAGGAATTTTACCTTCTTCTTCCTTCCGTTGTGCAAGAGCAGCTTCAAATTCCTCTTTGTCTTCGAAACGTCTGAGATAATTCGCTGCCGAATCGCTGTAGAAGAGTTCCAGATAATCGTTTTCGATTTCACAGAATACGGCTTTGGAGTGTCCGGTCTGGAAATCTCCTACTGTTTCTGTGACTTCTGCTGCGTTTTTTATGGCGTCCAGTGTCAACCAGCTTGCGATTTCGATTTCTTCCATTGGTTCTCTATAGAAGAAAATAACAACTTTTAATAAATTGTCAAGAGGGAAAATTGAAAAAAATTTATTTTGAGAAAGATATAAAAGTGTCATTGCGGGCGCAGTGCGGCAATCTCACTATGTTTCTCATTAAAATCCTTGGGATTGGGCCTCTATTGAGTGAAACAGGATTTGAGAAAAAATCCGTAATCTTATATAGTAATGATTTCCGAAGGTTGAAAATTTTTAAGTAGAAAACCACATGAAAGAAGACGTCAAGAATGCATTGGAAGAAGTCAGGCCCCACCTCAAGGCCGATGGAGGAGATGTCGAGCTAGTGGATGTCACTGAGGATGGTGTGGTGAAAGTCAGGCTCTTGGGGGCGTGTGAGGGATGTCCGATGAGAGAAATGACCTTGACTCAGGGTATAGCGCGCTTCATAAAAAAGAGAGTTCCTCAGGTCAAAGATGTGCAGGCTGAATAGACTTTTTTATAGAGAGTGTTTTGGCCGAAGTGCCGAAGAATAGGGGAATATTCCGTTTGATAACATGAAGATTCGAAAGGCCATCATTCCGGCGGCAGGTTTCGGAACACGATTCCTTCCTGCGACAAAATCCCTGCCAAAAGAGATGCTTTCGGTTATCGATAAACCTCTTATCCTGTACTCAGTTGAGGAAGCTGTTCAATCTGGGATAGAGAGCATCGCTATCATCACCAGCCGGGGAAAATCCTCCATGGAAGATTATTTTGATAAGAGTCCTGAGCTGGAGCGGTTTTTAGAGGAAAAGGGAAAACTCGATTTTCTCAAAGAAGTCAGGAGGATTTCCGAGCTTGCGGAATTCTACTACATCCGGCAAAAGGAGGCTCTCGGATTGGGCCATGCGGTTCTTACGGGTGAAAAATTCATAGGCCAGGAGCCTTTTGCTGTTCTCCTTCCTGATGATATCTATGAGGGCGCAACACCCTGCACGAAACAGCTTATCGAAGCGTACGATGAGTATCAGGCTTCGGCCATCGTACTCGGACGCACGGATGAGGAAGGAACAAAGATGTACGGGATCGTTAAGCCCAGACAGGTGACTGAAAGAGTGTTCCAGATCGAAGATCTGGTCGAAAAACCCGGTCCGGAGAAGGCCTTTTCCGATCTGGCCAGCCTTGGGAGGTATGTTTTCGCTCCGGAAATATTCGAAGGCCTAAAGAAGGCAAAACCCGATCACAGGGGCGAGATCCAGCTTCCGGATGGCATCAAGCACCTCCTGGAGAAGCAGAAAGTCTATGGAGTGCTTTTTGAAGGGGACCGGTATGATTGCGGGGATAAAATGGGTTTTCTCGAGGCCACATTCTCGCTGGCCCTGAAGAGGCCTGAGTTCAGTGATAGGCTGAAAACCTACCTGCGTTCATTGAAGTCATAGAACTCAATCCAGGGATTCATTCAGACCACGCTTCATGTGCCTAACCTTATCTCATTTTATTTATTAATTTAGCGATCACGACCGTCAATACAAGTGCGACGACGAATGAGAGCGCTTCTTGAATTCAACAGCCCAGTCCTTCCTCTCCTGCTCTGTCAATGAATTTATGAGTGAAGAAGGGATTTGAGGGGGACTGATTGTATGACGACTTTGCTCTATTTATTACTGAGACAATTCTAGATATTTTTTCGTTCGAATCCTTTAACGAGTGAAAATAAAATGGATGGTTTTAAGAGGAGTTGCTGATGTGGCGAGGGACGGAATCGAACCGCCGACGCAGAGATTTTCAGTCTCTCGCTCTACCGACTGAGCTACCTCGCCAAAAGTGCGGATGTAAATCCTGAATCGCTCATAAGTATAATTTCACGCCAGGA
>DAOVAM010000141.1 GCA_030671065.1 Candidatus Aminicenantota bacterium | reverse complement strand
TGATTTTTTAATCTGCTTCACAGCAGAATGGTCATTCGATTTCTGCAGAAGATTCTGGATGTTCTCGTTGAGGAGTGGATGCATTGCCTCAGGCGCTATTTCCGCAAAAGGGATTAACACAAAATTTCTCCTGTCTAATCTTGGATGAGGAACATTCAATTCCTCTGTTCGGATGACTCTCTCCTCAGCCAGAAGAATGTCTATGTCGATCATTCGAGGACCTTTTGGATGCCGTGTGTCTCTTCCCAGAATTTTCTCGATCCCTTTGATCAGAATCAGTAGATCTTGAGGTTCAATTCCCGCATAGATCTCCACCACTTGATTGATAAACCATGGCTGTGAAGAAAAATCCACAGGCTGAGTCTCATATAGAGAGGATGTTCGAACGATATCCACGCCCTCTTTTCTGAGTAAAGAGAGTGCCCGCGCTAAATTCTTCTCCCTATTCCCAAGATTGCTGCCCAAGCTTAAATAGTATTTCATAGGATTCGGTCCAGAGAGATGCTCATGATAGCATCATAAATACTCTGTTTCAAAATTTTACTCGATTTTTACTAGTAATTTTGTCATTATTTGTGAGTCATGCAAAAAGTCGAAAAATGGCGGGTTGAAGAGCTCGCCCTCGTGCTGAACGAACTCGCCGTCTTGCTGAGGGCCGGAAATAACAGCGAATGGGCAAATGTTTTCTCCCATTATCATGATGAATCGAGGAAAATCGTAGCAAAACAAGAATTTGATTCGGATTCACTGGACAAACTCGTGAATAATATCAAGTATTGTTTTGACAAAAACAGTTCCTTCATGAATATCGGTCTCAAGCATGACAACCCGAAGGAAGAACAAAAATTAAACCAAGGCCTGTATCTCACACGAGCCCGTCTTCTTGCAGTCCTGAGAGACATGGAGGAACGCATAACCGAGCACATCCATTGAAAAGGGGAATTTGGAGGAAAGGCTAAATCTCAAACAAACCGAACTTCTTCAACACCCTTAAAACCGCGAATGTGACCCAGAGATGGTCTTCCAGGGCTGATTTGACATTCCCTGCTTCCCAGTAGCCTTGTTTTGCCTGTTTGCAGAGGAGCCAATTTAAGGCCTCCTGGACCTTTTCGTTTTCGACCGAGAAGCCAATCGTGGAAAGCGAATCAAGGCTGCTGAGGATATCGGTCGCCCAAAAGGGATAAGTGATCTCTTCCCAATAAGAGGAGAGCCATCTGTCATCATATTTGTCTTCTTTAAAAAAGCGGATCAATAAAAGCTCTCCTGCTTTCTGGGCTTCCTTGCTCTTTCTCCACGTCGGAGACGCCGCCAGCGCGCGTAGCACCATGCCGGTGACAAGATGGGAAAAAGGCTGCGATTTATCCGGCTTGATGGGTTCAAGCTTCGATTGAGCCTCAAAATTATAACGTCTTTTGAGTTCCTCCTGGCTTATGGTCCGATAAGGGATGACCCATCCTCCATCATTCTGTCTGTTTTTTTTAGTCCATCTGAATCCTTTTTGAGTCTTTTCGTCTTTATCCAGACCATACAGGCACAAAACTTCAAGAGTCAACGCATGATAGGTCGGAGCATATTCATTCAAGTAAGCTCCACGAAAATCTCCTGATTTTGTCTGGGTGGAAAACAGGAACTTGACAGCTCTCTTGATCTCCTCGTCTTCGTAAGAGCATCCGTATTTGTGTAACTTAAGTAGGTTCCTCAAGGTCTCCACAATGTAGTACGTCTTCTCCCAGCGTGGATCACCTTCGTTTTTCCTCCGGCACCACCCGCCGTTGGATCTCTGGCTTTTTATGATCCGGATGCGGGCAGCAAACTTCTGCAGGTTTTTATGTTCCCTGTCCACAGGAACTTCGAGAATGTCTTTCTTCAGCCAGTAAAGGATGGGCAGATTCCCTCTGGCCAGGAGAAACTCAATGGCTTTGTTTGTGTTGAATTGCATCATTCAGTTTACTGGAATCATGTTCTATTCAGCCCAATTTTTCGGGATTGAGGATGATACACAGAAATTCAAAAGGCTCAGAAAAAGGATTTTTGAACTGGTGCTTCTCGTTTCTTTCGACCAGAAGACTTTGCCCCTGTGAGACCAGAACTTCCTCGCCCGACTCACGAACCACAATTCCTTTGCCTTTTTCAATTTTAACAACATGCTCATGGCTATGGTTGTGAAAGGGGGTGTGGCCTTCTGGAAGGACTTTGAAATGCCTCATGATGATATTATCAGAGCCATCCTCAGGGCCGATCAGTATCTTCCTGAGAACGTTTTTGACTTCCTCTTCCTCTACCGGAGCTTCCGGCACCTCAGCATTATTCTTTAAGATCATTTTCTCTTCTCCTGGATATTGTCTTTCCAAAGAATATCAAAATCGGGAGGTTTGTGATGAACATGCTTAACATGGAAAGGTGTCGCAACAATCCTCTTCATTCAGCTTTTGACGACAGCATGATAGCCTGAAGTAGAACACTTATTCTATTCCAAGTTCCCAATTCTGTCAATTATTTTGAAAAAAATCCTTTGATTTTCACCTCAAATCGGTTATAAATTTTATTTCAAACCACTTCCTTGAAAATATGGAAAAACCGGAAGAATATGGAGGATTGAATGGATAAGCTTATCTTTCTTGATAATGGAGCCACATCCTTTCCTAAACCTGAAGAAGTCTACACGTTTATGGATAATTTTTACAGGAATTCCGGGGTAAACCCTGGCCGGTCAGGATACGACCTGTGCATAGAAGTCGGTGAACTGGTGGAGGACACAAGAAAGATGCTGACTGAATTCTTTAACGGCAAAGATCACAACAGGCTCTGCTTCTCGTATAACGCCACCGATGCACTGAATCTCATCATCTCCGGGATGCTCCAGCCAGGTGACCATGCGGTGACGACAACTCTGGAGCACAATTCCGTACTCAGGCCTCTGTATCATATGTTCAAGTATAACGGTGTGGAAGTCGATCATATTCCCTTTGACATTAAAGGGTTTGTCGATCCCGACGATTTTCCAAAAAAATTCAAGAACAACACCAAACTGGTTATCATCAACCATGCTTCCAACGTCATCGGAACCGTTCAGCCCTTAAAGGAAATCGGGAAACACTGCAGGGAGAGAGGGATTCCGTTTGCCGCTGACGTCTCCCAATCCGCCGGAAAAATCCCAATCGACATCGAGGAGATGAACGTGGATATAGTCGCTTTCACCGGCCACAAGTCTCTTCTCGGCCCCATGGGAATAGGAGGCCTTTACACCCGGGAAGGCATTGAGATCAGGCATAGTCGGGCTGGGGGGACCGGTGTCCGCTCCGCGGTGCGCACCCATCTCGATGAATATCCCTACAGGCTTGAATACGGTACATTGAATGTCTTAGGAGTTGCAGGCCTTCGTGCCGGTTTAAAATGGATCGAAAAAAAAGGATTGGACACTCTACACAAACATGAAATGAAACTAACCACTATGCTCAGGGACGGTCTGATCAATGTTGACAGAGTGACGCTCTACTGTCAGGAAGACCTGGCGAGCCACATCAGCATTTTTCCGTTAAACGTTGACGGCTTTGAAGCTTTAAACACATCCACCTTACTGGATGTGGACTACAATATCGCCAACCGCAGCGGCCTTCACTGTGCTCCGCTTGTCCACGAACAACTCGGAACAGACAAGGTTGGGGGTGCGGTCAGGTTCGGGATTGGTCCGTTTAACACAGAAGAGGAAATCCAAACAGCGATCGAAGCCGTTAAAGAAATATCCGAATTCAGCAAAAAATCTAACAAATAAACAGGTTTATCCTTTCTTTCCTTTCCTCAAGACCAGAGCGTCTGCAGCAATCTCACTGACCGTTTTGACCTGAACGCCCAGTTTGTAATGCTTGTTGAGCTCAAGGAGCTGGTCAATGCAGTTATGGCAGGGAGCAGCGACGATCTTCGCTCCTGTGGACCTGATCTGGTCAGCCTTGATCTTGCCTGCTTCAAGACGCCTCTTGGCAAAACGCGTCATGGCAAGCTGACCTCCCCCTCCCCCACAGCAATAATTCTTCTCCCGGTTAGGGTGCATCTCCACAAAATGAGAGGCTGCGTGTTCAAGAATAAACCGCTGCTCTTCCACTATCCCACCCAGGCGCACAAGGTTACACGGATCGTGCAGGGTGACCGGGTCTGGGTTTCGCAAAGGTTCAAGCTGGATACGGCCTTCCCGAATGTAGTCCGCAACAATCTCCAGAATACTTCTCACCTCAAAACCGTATTTCTTGGTTAACCATTCTGGCGCTTCCCATCTGTTCGAATTATAGCCGTGACCGCACTCGGCAAGAACCAGTGTTTCACAGCCTAACGTATTCCTTGATTCCACAAGCCGCTGGGACATGATTCCAGCCGCTTTATCGTCTCCGCTGTAAAGACCATAATTTGTCACATCATAGTTATCGCTGGAAAAAGTCCAGCTCTCTCCCGCGGCATAGAAAATTTTTCCTGCTGCAACGATAGAGAGGGGAAAGAACATCGGTTCCCGGGGATTGACCGTGTAAAAAAGCCTGGCTCCCTTTTCATCCAGGGGAAGACGAGCCTTCTTATCCCCGACTTCTTCCTGCAGTTCTTCTTCTAACCATTCCACTGTTTCGATCCAGTCTTCCTTGGGGATGCCCATGTTGTTCCCTTTTGCAAGAGCTGTATCGACGGTCGACTGAAGCCCCGGAGGAACAAGTCCAATAGACACAAGAGCACTTCTCGCCGCACGAATGAGATAGTGGATGTTTATCCCGACAGTGCAATTCAGGGAACATCTTCCGCACAGAGTGCATCGGCCAAAAAGCGAGTCCACCCATTCCCTCACCATTTTACGATCGAGTTTTTTCGCTCCTGTCCACCAGGAGACGTTCCTTCCCATAAAACTCCAATATTTCTTGAAAACCTCCATAGCCAAGCTCAATTTGTAGGCAGGAAGAGATTGGATATCTTTCTGACTCAAATAATAGTGACAGGAGTCAGCACACAGACCGCAGTGAACACACGAATTGAGGTAGGTCACATACTCCTGATTCAATTTCTCGCGAAAAACCTTGAGAGCCTTCTCAAAATCTTCAGCCTTCAGCTTCTTGATCTTCTCTTCTACGGGATCTCTTTTTTCAGTGCTTTCACTCATGTCTCAATTCCTGCGTGTTCCGGAAGGCAGGACGCCTCTCCTGCCGTAAAAGGTCCCCAAAAGCATTTTCGCGTAAAAAAAGAAGAAACAGTGACGAATCTTCCCCACCGGAATGTAGAGGAGCATCACTATCGCAGCAAGATAATAGAAAGGTGCAAAACTCTCCGAATATGTCCGGATAAAGGTGAATGCCAGAAAAATATCAACAAGAAGGTTTGCGGCAAAATCATCGGGACAGCTGATTTTCCTTATCACAGGAAGGAGGATTCTTTTCAAGAAGAGCGCTATTCCGCTGAGAAACCCGATGGCAACTGCACATCTTAAGGCAAGGATAAGAGAGGTTGAAAACTCTACAGAAATGATAAGACTCACCAGATACGCGAGGGCTGCGAATATTCCTGTATGATAGGCAATGCCCCCAAGATAAGTCGGAAGATGCTTTCCTGCGCTCTCCTTCTCCCAAGGCATCATTCCCCTGCCAAAGACATAGAGGACTCCCTTCCCGCCTTTACTGCGCGGTTCAGAATGAAACAAACTCCTCCCGAATGAAAAGGTCCTGAAAACAAGAACAAAAAGAGATACGACGGCAAAGAGAGAGGCGAGAAGAACCCCGACCTTCAGGAAAAGGAGCATATAGAGTCTCCTCTTCTACACACATCCATCGGGTTTGGGAAGACCGGCAACCTTGCAGGCGCCTTTGGCCGGTCCTGAAGGAAAAAGTTCATAGATGTATCTGAGTTGAAAGCCAGT
>DAOVAM010000183.1 GCA_030671065.1 Candidatus Aminicenantota bacterium | reverse complement strand
CTAATGCACGACCTTCCAGAGCAGTGATCTTGCCCATAAGATACGCTTGCTCCTCAGACCAAGTGGCTCCAATCCCCATAAGAGGGGGAAACAGTGTGGCCCCTGAGATCTGATTCCCGGCTCCCCTTTCAAAATCAGAGGCTATCAGGAGAGGTGTTTTTGCCAACCTCTGGAAAGCATTTGTGAGATAGGCTGTCTCATAAACTTCGCCACCAAAAATAATCAAGCCCCCTATCTTCCGCTCTACGATCAAAGACTGAATTCTTTCGAAATAATCGCTTTCTTTGTTCACGAAATGGCCAGAATATCTCCAGGCAACCATCTGGCCGATTTTTTCTTCTAACGTCATTTTTTTCAGTGTCTTATCAATCCAAGGGATTTCCGTAGCTGCAAAGGACAATCTGGGAGTTTCTACAACTCGCGCACAGCTCACAACAAGAAAAAGAACTGAAAAAAAGAGGCTCCATGATAAAACTTTGGAGGATTTTCTCATTTTTTAATGTCTCCCATTCAGGATTTCAAACCTATGAGGCTAAAATTCAATCCCTTTATCAAAGTCTCTTCCATTCTCATTTAAATCTCAATTGCTAAAAACGAAGATCCCTCTTCAAAAACAGGTCTCGAGTAGACTTCAACTGGTTCCTGGATCCATGTCTCTTTGGTTCCATTGAGCGGTGTGAGGACAAACAGTGTAACGGTCGAGAAAATCTCCCATATCCCCCGGTTACTCTTCAAAATGAATCAAGCTGTGCACGTCTACTTTTGGATGGGCTTTTTTAATAAACTCAATTCCCTTCAAGAATACAACATCCACAACTGAAGCAAATCCGACAACCTCTCCTCCTAATTTTTTCACCAAATCAATAGCATTTACAGAGGTGGAACCAGAGGCTATCAGGTCATCGACTATGAGAACTTTCTGGGAAGAATCGATACTTTCCATGTGGGTCTCCAAATACTCAAAAGCTCTCTCTTCACGAGCTTCGACACGGACAGTCTCACTGGGAAGTTTTCCCCTTTTCCGGATCACGATGAGTCCAATCCCGAGTTTATGGGCCACTGGAGCCGCAAACAGAAATCCCCGGCTTTCGATCCCGGCAATAATATCCGGTTTCTTCTTTTTGGCCCAAACAACAAGCTCATCAATGACATGATTGAAGCTAGTCCCATCCTCCACAAGAGGAGTAATATCTTTAAAATCTTTCCCCGGTTGAGGAAAATTCTTGATTTCACGAATTTTTTCTTTTGCTTTTTTTAACATTTCGCTTCCTCTCCAAATTTTTCTTATTAAAAAATAAATGGTGGCTCATGTCAACAGATTTATCTCAGGATGACTTGTCAACGAGTAAGAATTTTGTCTTATTTCTGTTTTATTCGATTCCTTTAGTGTAAACAGTTCGAGTCGGAAAAGGAATATCGATGCCAGCTTTATTTAACGCTCTGTAAATCTCATCTGTCATCTTTAGCTTTGTCGAGTAGGCTTCTGTGTATTTTTTCACCCAAGCTCTGCCGACAAAATCCAGGGAGGAGTCAGACATATTTAAGAACTGGACAACAGGTTCAGGCTCCTCGATCACTGTATCTATATTTTTTATGGATTCCAGGACAACCTGTCTGACTTTTTCCGTATCTGAACCATAAGCCACCCCGAATTCAACATTCACGCGGATGGAATCATCGGGATGTGTGAAATTTTTAATCTTGGCATTGGCCAGAAATCCATTAGGGATATGAATCACTTCATTGTCATACGTCTTCAGTTTAGAGCTCCGCAATCCTATATCCAGGACGACTCCCATTTCGCCAGATTCCAGCTCAACCTTATCTCCCACTTTAAAAGTACTATCCAGGACAAGCTGCAGTCCCCCCAGAATATTGCTCAAGGAGTCTTTAACAGCCAGACCGATGGCCAGACCTGCGATTCCGGCCGTGGCCAGGAGGGGGCTGATGTCGATGTTCCAACCACTGAAGATAAAAATCACTGACAAGATAATAACAATGGCTTTTAAAATTTTCTGAAGAAAAGGGATCAATCTTTCATCCGCAGTAGTCTTCGTCTTGAACTTCCACTCTTTCAGCCAAAGAAGGGCAAAACGGTTGATAATCTTGAGAAGGAAGACACTCATTATGAGTATAAGAAGAGTATCGACTAAATTGTGAAAGACGTTTGTTGTCAATTGAAACTGGGACAGACCGATCTTGATTCCTATTAAAAGAATGACGTAGAAAATTATAGAGGAAAGACTACTTATGACGATGTCATCGACTTTTGTTTTTGTTTTCTTTGTCAGAGGTTTCAGCACTGTTTTCAGGATCACTTTTAAGAGGAAGGCAACGATGATGGTGATAATCAGGATTGTCAGGAATCTCAATGCGACATTCTCCCAGATGAACTGAATAGCCTCGTTTATTAAATCCATTTTATTCTCTCCTTATGCCTTTACCAGCCATTAGCATTTATACCTAAACTGTCTGTTTATTTCAATTTGTTTTACGGAAAAAAAAGAAAAAGGGGTCGCGTCTTAACATTTAACATTTCTTGGATTCCTTCACAGTCAATGATCCACAAAAACCCAAGGACCTAAAATTTAAATTCAACCAAGAAATGTAGAGACCTGTCCCCTTCAGTTCAATAGATATTGATAAATGTTAAATGTTAAGACGCGACCCCAATATGGTTATTTTTCTCTGGTCTTTTTTTCCCATTCGGAGAGTTATCCGAATAGCGTCGAGGCTGAATTTGATCTTCTCAGCCCATTCAACAATCATGACTCCTTGACCAAGATAATCTTCCCAGCCCAGGTCCATGATTTCAGAATCCTTTCCAAGTCGATAAAGGTCTATGTGAAAAATGGGATATTTTGCCTGATAGATATTGATAAGCACATACGAGGGGCTGCAGACTTGATGAAAATCTTTCAATCCCAATCCAGCAGCCAATCCCTTGGCAAACACCGTCTTCCCTGTCCCGAGTTCACCCTTCAACAGAACAACTTCTTTCCCCTTGAATCCTTGAGACAGTTTCTTTGCTAAAAGAAAAGTTTCTTTTTCAGAATGAGTTGTGTATTCCTGTTTTCTTGTGGGTCTGTTCTTTTTCATCCTAAAACATCAATCAGTCCGGCTCAGTAATTTTATGCTTCTGGGCAATTCGCGGATGATATCTCCGGCGATAAGCGCCTTTTCCCCGAGTTTTTGCGCTCCAAGGTCACCACTGAGGCCGTGGACATAAACAGCGGCCAAAACAGCCTCCAGGAGGTTTTTTTCCTGGATGATCATGGAAGCGATCATTCCGCTCAACACATCTCCAGAGCCTGCAGTGGCCATTCCCGGATTTCCTGTAGAGTTTATAAACACCCTTCCATCAGGAGTGGCAGTGAGAGTCCGGTAACCTTTGAGCACAAGATACACTCCATACTTTGCGGCAAATTGAGGTACGAGCTTCAATTTCCCCTTCACGACTTCTCTCGTGGAAAGATTCAAGAGTCGAGCAAACTCACCGGGATGAGGCGTGAGGATTGCAGGCTTGGGCAGAGATTTGATGGCTTCTGGATTAGACGCCAGTATATTCAGTGCATCCGCATCCATTACAACCGGAATCTTGATTTTAGGGATGAGAGAGAGGACGAATTCAGCTGTGGAACGATGCGTGGATATCCCTGGCCCGATCAGAAGAGCATCCTTCCCCTTGAGAAGCGACACTGCCTTTATCACAGCCTCAGACGAGAGAGTTTTTTCCTGTGTTTCAGGCAAAGGTTCTGTCATCAACTCATCCATCGAACGAGCCACTATGGGAAGACAGCTTGCTGGAGTCCCCACAGTGACCAGCCCAGCTCCCATCTTTAAAGCTGCTTTTCCTGCCATGACAGCTGCACCCGTTTTCCCCAAAGAGCCGGAAAGGATGAAAAGATGTCCGTATGTTCCCTTATGAGCGTCCTTTTTGCGTTTCTTGAAATAAGGCAGAACGGTTTCCTCTCCCACAAGCTCAAGCTTGAGATCTTCATTATCGAATAAAAAAGAAGGGATGCTGATGTCAGCCACTTCTAATTCTCCGATATACTCTTCTGCTGGTGGAAAGATATGGGCAATCTTCGGGGCCGCCAAGGTGACAGTCAAATCTGCCTTCACGCATGGTCCGATGATCTGGTAGGTATCAGAAGATAGACCGGAAGGAATATCCACTGCTATTTTAAATGCCTTGGCTTTATTGATCTGCTCGATCACATTCACATAGAATCCTCGAGCAGGCTGAGAGAGGCCTGTCCCGAAAATCGCATCAACAAGTATGGAAGACTTTGAAATTTCTCTCTTATGAAGGTTTAAATTCTTAGCAGAAGACACTTCATTGATTTTGATTCCGATCTGTTCGGCCATCTCAAGATTCACAGCCGCGTCACCTTTCACTTCCTTCTTTGAAGACAAGAGCAATACATCCGGATCAGCTCCATGGTTGAAAAGATGCCTTGCCACAACAAATCCATCACCTCCGTTGTTTCCTTTACCGGCGATGATGACGATCTTCTCCTTCCTCAAGTCTGGGTATCTTTTCTGGATGCTTTTAAAAATCTTCTGCCCTGCATTTTCCATCAATATCGTGCCGAGTATGCCGAGCTCCTGAATTGCACACCTGTCAATTTCTTTCATCTGTTTTGACGTGAGGACTTTCATGATCACTCCTTTACCATCAGGTTTGGAGAAATGTCCATTGTATTGAAGATTTTACCATTTTTTGCCGCTCAACTGAAGACAAAAGCAACCTCTAAACGTTCGGATTCCGTTGATTTAAAAAGGGTTTTATGTTAATAGAGGAATGAAATATATAAGGAGGTCTCATATGATTCATAAAGTTGGAATAAACGGATTTGGCCGCATCGGCAGAAGT
>DAOVAM010000126.1 GCA_030671065.1 Candidatus Aminicenantota bacterium | reverse complement strand
ATAATTTTTCGGGCGATCCTCTCTTGGGTCAAGGTGCCTTCCCTTTATTCTCTTACTGTCGTCCTCCACAATTTGACTGAGCCGGTCTTGAAGCCTTTTCGAAAGATCGTTCCCCCGAAGACGTTTGGCGGGATCGATATAACTCCTATAATCGTGATCCTTCTGATCTATTTCGTGGACGCATTCCTCGTGAAGTCCATTTCCGACATCGCTCGTCAAATGGTGAGTGAGTCCAGGTTTTCTTTTTAACGAAACGAATTCTTATCTTAGCCTGCGGGTGAGACTGCAGCTTGAAGGAAAAAAATAAACTTCACTTAACCATCAAGGTTCAACCACGCGCTCGAAAGCCTGGAATAGAAAAGCTGGATACCGGAGAATACAAGATCCGGGTGCAGGCGGCTCCAACTAAGGGCGAAGCCAACCTGGAAGCCATAAAGACACTCGCCTCCCACTTTGGCGTTCCTCCCTCCCATGTGAAAATAGTCCGGGGGCTGAAGTCCCGCCAAAAAGCCGTCGTGGTTGAGATGAAGACAAGGGGATAGAGAAAAAATGGGAATATACAATCTTATCAGCTTCCTGGGGATTTTTGTCCTCGTCGGGTTTGCCTGGTTGTGTTCCGCACGAAGGAAAGTCATCAACTGGCGTGTTGTTTACTGGGGAATCGGCCTCCAGCTCTTTTTTGCGATCTTTATTTTCAGGGTGCCGATAGGGGCTAAGTTTTTCCTGTTCGTGAACAAGGTTGTTGTTGCTGTTCTGGAAACTGCAACTGCTGGGACGAAGTTTCTTTTTGGCCGTCTGGCTTATCCTCCTGGAACGGCGACTGAGGCGGGCGAAGCGTCTCTGGGAAATATCCTTGCCTTCCAGGCTCTCCCCACGATTATCTTTTTCGCGGCCATAATCGGGGCTCTGTATTATTTGAGGATCATGCCTCTTATCATCAGGGGTTTTTCCTTCGTGTTCACCAGGCTTATGCGGATCAGTGGAGCAGAGTCTCTGTGTGCCTCGAGCAATATTTTCGTGGGTGTCGAATCGGCTCTTGTTGTTCGTCCGCACCTGAAAGACATGACAAAATCTGAGCTGGTCACCATCCTTTCCGCTTCGATGGGGACCATTGCCTCCACAGTGCTCGCTCTGTATGTGTTTTACCTTCAGGGGCAGCTTCCCACGATTGCCGGCCATCTGATCTCCGCCTCTTTCCTCTCAGCGCCGGCAGCTGTTGTCATGGCCAAAGTTCTTTATCCTGAGACAGAGAAACCTAAAACTCTGGGAGTGGATGTGAAACCTCATTATGAAAGAGAGGATAACCTCATCATGGCCATTGTGAATGGAGCCCACAGCGGCCTGAAATATTTGGGGGGGATCGTTGCTCTTCTTTTGGCATTTCTCGGGATCGTGGCTCTTCTTGATCTTATTTTGGGATGGCTCGGAGGCAACCTGAACAACTGGTTCGGATGGAGTTTCGATTGGAGCTTCAGTATGATCCTCGGCTATATTTCTTATCCCTTTACTCTGATATTGGGAGTTCCTCCTGCCGATGCCCTCGAAATTGCCAAACTCATCGGTGAGAGGACTGTGGTCACAGAGATTGCCTCCTACCAGCATCTCTCTCAGCTCCTGGCGGATGGAACTCTTGTGCATCCGCGTTCAGCCATCATCGCTTCCTATGCGCTCTGCGGATTTGCTCATATCGCGTCACTGGCCATATTTGTCGGAGGGATTGGAGCCTTGGTTCCGGAGCGGTTGAAAGACCTTTCGCAGTTGGGCTTCAGGGCGCTCCTGGCAGCAACTCTGGCCTGCCTTATGACTGGAGCAGTGGCTGGAGCTTTCTTCTTAAAAGGTTCGATCCTCCTCGGCGGATAAAACAAAAAAAGGGGCCAGGCCCCTTTTTTCTTTGTACTAATTTTCATATTGTCATTGCGAACGGAGTGAAGCAATCCCATAAGAATAAAAAGGAAGGGGATAAAAAGGGGCCTGGCCCCTTTTTTTCTTTATACGGAGTGAGGCAATTTCATAAGAAGTAAGTGTCATTGCGAAAGGAGTGAAGCAACCCCATAAGAAGTAAGTGTCATTGCGAGCGAAGCGTGGCAATCTCATAAGAAAGATGCATTTTTATCTTGAGGGCTGAGCTTGACTTTTTCTTTTCTATGCATATCCTGTTACAATAATTTCAGTATAAACGGAGACATTTTTATAAGGCGGAGAAATTTTTCTGAGCAAGTCTCGGTTTGAAGAGGACTAACGATGGCAAAAAAAAGTAAAACTAAAGAAACGCACACAAGAACGATTGTCAAGGCCCTAAGCTGGCGGGTTGTGGCCACACTGACAACAGGGACAATCGTCTATATATTTACACGGGAGTGGAGTCTTACCCTGGGGATCACGTTCTTTGAAGTGTTGAGCAAGATCCTTTTCTACTATATCCATGATAGAGTCTGGAATGTGGTGCACTGGGGGCAGGAGATGCACCCTTTGGCTGAGATCAAGGTGAATCGCGATTTAGAACCAGGGGATATGGAGATCATCAGGAACAAACTCAAAGACCTCGGCTACCTTGATTAAAAAGGGGCCAGGCCCCTTTTTTCTATTTTTTTCTGGCATCCTTTAGGGATGCTCCTTTACCTTTTCTGATTTCCTCAGATGATTCAATTAAATTTTCATAAAGACCAGGGATAGAGAGGAGTTCTAGTGTTTCCTTGTGTCTTTCGACATATTCATCTATCAGTTCAACGATTATGTCGTTCATTTTTTTGTTTTCTAGACTAGAAATGGCTTTTAATATGTTTTTTTTATCTTCTGGAATGCGGATTGTAGCAGTCTCCATTTTTTATCACCTCATTAGTAGATTAATCTATAAACCGTTTTTTGCCAAACATAAAATAAAAAATCTTTGAAGAGGAAAAGAAGCAGGAAAAGGGGCCAGGCCCCTTTCTTTCTTTTTTCGTGACACAAAAGATTATTATTTTCGTCTTTTTTTAATAGTAGAGGAGTAAATACTAATTATGCCGAGAGTAAATAGGTATTTGGCTGATGGTTATCCTTATCATGTAATAAACAGGGGTAACGGCAAGCAGAAAATTTTCCACAAGAGTCAAGATTTTGAAGTTTTTATCAAAATAATGAAAGAAGCAAAAGAACATTATCCCATAAATATTTTTGCTTACTGTTTGATGCCTAACCATTTTCATTTAGTTTTGATGTCTGATCGATCTGATTATTTAAGTAAATGGATGCACTGGCTAATGTCTACTCATGCTAATCGCTATCGCCAACATTACAATTCGACTGGTCATATATGGCAAGGAAGATACAAAAGCTTTATTATTCAATTGGATAAACATCTATTAACTGTCTTACGTTATATCGAAGGAAATCCATTACGGGCTGGGTTAGTTTTTTCAGCGAAGGACTGGCATTGGTCAAGCATTAATCAGAGAATATACAAAGAAAATGATAATATCATAGACAATCTGCCCATAAGTCTACCTCCTGATTGGATTAAATTCGTAGATGAACCTTTAACAAAGAAAGAGTTGAGAAAGATTAGACAGAGTGTAATACGTCAAGCACCATATGGGAATTTTGATTGGCAAAAGAAGATATGCCAAAAGTTCAATATTGAATGTACGCTCAGACCACGAGGACGTCCGAAAAAGGACAAGAACGGAATTTAGAAAGAAAAGGTAAGAAAATAAAAGCAGAAAAAAAGGGGCCGGGCCCCTTTTTTCTTCTTTTTCTTGTGTTTTTATTATTTCTTGTTAAAATATCCATTAAAAAAAGTTAAAAAAAGGGGCCTGGCCCCTTTTTTCTTATGAGTCTGGTTCTTGAAAAAGGAGAGGAAAATGTCCGATTTTATAAAAAAGATACTTTGGGCGACAGACTTTTCAGAGGAAGCGGAGGAATCGCTTCTGTATGTGGATGCGTTTGCCAAGACTTTTAAGGCTAAGATCGTCGCGCTTCACATCGTCCCCGATTTTGCAGCGGCTCTGTATGATGCGGCTTACGTGATCAAAGGGGAGCTTGTCCAAAGAGTGGAGGCTGTTAAAAAGGAAGCGGAGGATAGGCTCAAAGAGTTATCCAAGGAAAAAGGAATCCCTTTTGAAATATTAGTCAGGGAAGGCGCGGCTTCAAAAAAAATAATAGAAGTGGCTGAGAAAGAACAGGTGGATTTGATCGTCTTAGGTAGAAGAGGGATGTCTGCCGTGGAAAAGCTCTTCATCGGGAGTGTGGCCAATCAAGTTTTGAGAACTTCGCCAGTCCCCATCCTCATAACCAAGAAGAAGACAGGAACGCCGCAATTCAAGAAGATCATTGTTCCCACGGATTTTTCAGAACAGGAGGAATCCGAGAGGGATTTTGCCTGGAAGCTGGCCAAGGGTTTTGGCTCAGAGCTCACTCTCCTTCATGTGCTTGAACTGCATGACTATGAATTCTCGCCCAGAGTTCTGGATGACTTGATGGAATCTCTCCTGAAAAGGCTCAAACAGAGGAAAGAGAGGGAAAAGGTCGATTTCAAAGTGACAGAGGAAGTCCACAGGTCCATCAACGCTTCGGTTGGAATCGTGGATTATGCTGAAAACCACAATTTTGACATGATCGTCATATCCACATGTGTGCAAAGCAAGCTGGAGCGGTTTTTCCTGGGCAGCACGACCGAGAAGGTGATCTCATACACGGAAATCCCCATTTTCGCCATTCCACCGACATACTGCATTGCGTGAAGTTAGACGATAACCGGAAATATTGGGTAGCACTCAACTGTGTTCTTGCTGAGAAGCTCAAGGCTGCGAAAAAAGTAGTCAACCATTTTCCGGACGTGGCAGATGTTTTTAAAGCCACGAAGCAAGATTTAGTTTCTTTAGGTATAGATGACGCGGACGCTCAAGCGCTGACTTCTCCCAGGCTCCTGGATCAAGCCAGTCGAGAAATAGAGAGACTAGAGAGGAAAAATTATTCTATCCTGACTTTTGAGGATGGAAATTACCCGGAATATTTAAGAGAAACATTCGATCCTCCTTTCGTTCTTTACTGTGCAGGGAGGGTCGAAGCATTGAAGGGCCCGGCTGTTTCTGTAGTTGGAGCAAGAAAGCCCTCACCCTATGGAAGGGCTGTTGCTGAGAGATTGGCGCGGGACCTGGCTTCTCGAGGGCTTGTGATCGTCAGCGGCTTAGCCCGCGGCGTTGACTCGATCGCTCATTGGGGGGCACTTGAAGGAGGAAAAACAGTCGCTGTGTTAGGTTCAGGATTGGAGAACATCTACCCGAGGGAGAACCGCGGCCTTTTTGAAAAAATTATCGAACAGGGAGCAGTGGTCTCTGAATTCCCTCCAAAGTCACCTCCCTTGGGATTCCATTTTCCCATTCGTAACCGGATCATCAGCGGACTGTCTTATGCTGTAGTGGTGGTTGAGGCGACAAAAAAGAGCGGGTCGTTGATTTCGGCGCGTTTAGCCCTTGAACAGAACAGGGAAGTGATGGCTGTTCCCGGAAACATCACATCTGAACTCAGCCTGGGTACGAACTTGTTGATTCAAACTGGAGCCAAACTGGTTGAAAGCTGGGAAGATGTGGTAGAAGAACTCCCTTCTCCTTTGAAGGAGCAGCTCCTGAGTCAAAAAGAGGAGGAAAGGGAGGAGCGACCTTCCATGAGCGCCCAGGAAAAAAGGCTTTTCGAGTTTCTCAAACCGGATTCTCTGACTCATGTGGATGAACTGGTGGATGAAACAGAATTTTCTGTCTCTGAGACTCTTTCCTTTTTGCTCACTTTAGAGTTCAAAGGGTTGATTTACCAGAGACCGGGGAAATATTTTCAGAGGAGACTATGATGGCGAAGCAATTGGTGATAGTTGAATCTCCAGCCAAAGCAAAGACTATTAATAAATATCTGGGATCTGGCTTTCTGGTCAAGGCGTCGATGGGGCATATCCGTGACCTTCCCAAGGACAAATTGGGAATCGACATCGAACATGATTTCAAGCCAGAATATGAGATCATTCAAATGAGAAAAGAGACGGTTGCCGAGCTTCAGAAATCCGCCAGTGAATGTGAATCTGTACTTCTTGCCGTTGACCCTGATAGAGAGGGAGAGGCGATATGCTGGCATTTGTAGGCGGTGCTTGAAGATTTTAATAAGAATATTTCCCGGGTGATGTTCCACGAGATTACGAAAGGGGCTGTTGAAGATGCGTTCAGCCGTGTTGGCGAGTTTGACCAGGGGAAAATCGATGCGCAGCAGACTAGAAGGCTCCTCGATAGATTGGTGGGGTATCTCATAAGCCCTCTGCTGTGGAAAAAGATCGGGAGAGGCCTGAGTGCGGGGCGTGTGCAGTCCATTGC
>DAOVAM010000211.1 GCA_030671065.1 Candidatus Aminicenantota bacterium | reverse complement strand
CTTCTTGCTCCAGCTCTTTTCTTTCTGTTATGTCTTCGATAACTGTGTCGTAGTATATGATTTTTCCGGATTTGTCTTTGATCGCAGAGGATGTGATAGATGCCCAGAACAGCTCTCCATCCTCTCTTTTCAGAGTGAAGTCTTCGTTCTTGACGATGCTTCTTTCCTCAAGCTCGCTGATGAATTCTTTGTAGTCGTCCGGATCCGAGTAGAGGTCGGTCTTGTTCACGTTGAGGAATTTTGCCGCATTTGCGTACCCGAACATTTCAACGACAGCCGGATTGGCTTCAAGGATCTTTCCTTTGGGTGTTGCCCGGAAGATGCCGGTCTTGATGTTGTTCACAAGCTCGCGGTACTTTTCCTCGGATTCGCTGATCTCTTTGGCAAGCTTGTGTTTCTGGATGATTTCAGAGATCAGGTTGGCGAAGATCTCCAGGGGACGGACAGTTTCTTCAGTTGGGATCAAGCCGCTCTTGGAATCATCGACAGATATCATTCCTATATACTCCCCTTTGATATCCCTCATGGCGACAAGGAGGTTGTCTTCCTTATGCCAGCGTCCTTCTTTTTCGGGGTAGGATTTTTCTCCGGGGATGAATGCTTTCTGATCCAGGATGTTTTTCATTTTGTGAGGGATGTAGCAGGATTGATTCCCGATCTTGATCCCTCTGTCAAAGTACTTCATGTATTTTTCCCTGGGCATGTTAATTTTCTGCACTCTGTTGAATTCAGATTCTTTGATTCCTCTGTATCCGATGATTTCCCTGTAGGGCGGCTTGTTGGTGAAGTAGGAGATGAGCACCCTGCCGTAGTCCGAAATGTCCACAACCGCCTGAGAGATGCGCTCAAAGAGTTCTTCCTCTTCTTGGATGGAGAGGATGTCTGCGGATATCGAAGAGAATCTTTCTAATTGGTGGAGCATTTCGTTTATTTTATCTCTCGCCTTCTGGCTCTCCGTGATGTCCATGTACATGGCCACGGCTATGGATTCCTGTCCGGGAAAGACGGCGGGAAAGATGTGACAGAGAACGTTCTTTTTTTCTCCCTTTTTTGTACTGACGTCCCATTCTTTTTTAGGGGAAGATTTGCGGTTTTTAATGGTGTTCGTCAGGAGCTTCCTGTACTCTCCTTCGTCTTTCTCGGAAAAGATTATTCCCTTGAGGGTTTTCCCTTTAACATTCTGCTCGGTATATCCGAATAGTTTTTCGGAGAAGCGATTCCAGTAAACGACCTCGCCCCTTATGTTGAAGCCCTGGATGGCGATGTTTGTCGCGTTGTCCAGAGTGGACTTGAAGCCTGTTTTTGCTGTTTCGACCTCTCTGTAAAGATGGTTTATCTCGTCCATCGCTGTTTTGCGTTTGGAGATATCCCTGGCTATGCCTTGAAATTCAATGATTTTTCCGGTTTTGTCTTTGATCCTTTCGATGTGGATTTCCAGGGGGATTTGTTTTCCGTTGGAGCCGAGGACTTCGACTTCAAGAAGCGGAATGGATTTGCCTTTGAAGTCATTCTGGAAGAATTTTTTGACAGCATCTTTGTATTCAGGGGCGGAAATCTTGTGAAGGCTGCTCTTCAGAAGTTTGGGAGCAGGAATCCCTGTTATTTTTTGGGCTGTTTTGTTGACGTAGAGAAATTGACCATTCTTGTCGATGGTGAAAACTATATCTGGAGCATTGTCCAGAAAAGAGCGGTAGTGTTCATCTGCGAGTTTGGAAACTTCTTTGACCGTTTCAGATTTCATGGTTATTGATTCGATTTATGCCTGAATTATTTAAAATCAGTCATAGTTTTCCCTGAAATTCTTTTCCTCAGGAGAGAAAATACTCCATTCTGGCCAATATGTAAATAGCCGATTCAGGTGAATTTTACTGGTAATTTATCCCCAAATCCACCACCCCAAAAGGTGATTCAATATCACCCTTAACGACAAGCTGTTGCTCTCCCCCCAGAGGTAAGAGTGCAGGAATGTATCAAATTTTATGCGATTTCTGTATTTTCTGATAGGGAATCCAGATTTCCGATCTCAGGTCTTCGGGTTTTGTCTCCGGGGTGGGCATTGTCAGGTATTTCTCCAGTACAGGTCCCGCCTGGATGAATCCCTTCTCCTTCATCCATTCTAACATCTTGGCGATGGTTGTCCCGGTTTCTTCATAAGCACCTTTATGAATAGCTGCGACGACTGAGGTGATTTTCCACACTTTTTTCTTGAGCGGCTCTGATATGTTGACCTGATCAGAGATGGGAAACCCTATTTCCCATTCCAGCTCTTCTGGCTTCACTTCCTCCGGGCTGTTGAAGTAGATTCCTATCAGGGCTCCTGTGGGGAAAATATTCCGGCTCTGGGATACCTGCATCAGCTTCCCGATGACATTTTCTACCTCTGTGAAGGGCCCTTTATGGGCGATGCAGCAGTATGAAAAGGGAGAGACCTCTTTGACTTTGATTTCTGCGGTTTGGGCATCTTTTGGCGGATGGGCGGCAAGAGCGGCCAGGAGACAAAAGAACATCAGGAATGAAAGACTTTTTCTCATCTAACCCCTCCTTCAGGAATTTTGTTCAGTTTCTCCAGTCATTATAGTGAAAATGAATATATTGTCCAGAGATTATTGTCTCTTCACACGATGTCCTTGTGGTATCTCGTGTAGAGGCTGATCACGGGATTATGCCCTGTGAAGCGGTCTTTGACGATGAGGGTTGTCACAGGAGCATGAGAATTCATCGTGAAAAGCATGTCGTGCCCCACGCAGAGGCCGATGATGATGTTGAACGCGGTCTGCGCGCAGTTGAGAAGCTCCGCCTGGAGAATGGGATTGCAGGCCGCTTCGAATTTATCCGTTCCGTATATCTTGTGCTCGGGCGGGATATCCAGCTCTGTTTTGTCGACAGCTCCGCAGCAGCAGACCACAGAGCAGACCTCCAAACCCTGTTTTTTCAGTATGGAGGAAGCCCTGGCGGCTTCATCGTTGAGACCGCTGCAAAAGGCGATGCCGACCTTTTTGGCGCTGAGTTTCTTTGCGAATTCGGCGATTTCCCTAATTCTCGGCCTGAGAGGAACGATTCGTCCCTCTTCCTGGGCAGCCTTTTCATCATAAGCCTCTTTTTCGATCAAGGTGGACTTGTGGTAGAAATCCTGGATATCTTGTGTTTTGTATCTCGCTTTGACCTCTTGAATCAGGTCTTTGAAGTTTTTGATAGGGCAGAAAGACGGAAGCTTGGATTCATCGGTTAAGCCCTGGGAGCAGGGCTTGGCTTTACATTCAGCACATTTGGATTCGTCCATTTCTCTCCTCTCCAATAAATGGGGCCATACCCCTTTTTTTAGGAACTGTGGAGCCTGACTCCAATTACACTGATCCCGTTTTCAAATTACTCTATTTTTTTATTTTTCAGGATAAAGACAGCGCCACCATTCCGGCTGCTTTTTGAGCCATTTGTCGAACCAGGCCATGATCGTCTTGGTCCAGATTTTCCTCTTGTTGTAGGACATGATGTGGTGATCCTGGTCCAGGATCTGGATGTATTCCACTTCCTTGCCGAGAAGCTTTAAAGCGGTGAAGAGCTGAGTGCTTTCACCGGGAGGGACGTTAGTGTCTACGGAGCCATGGAGGAGCAGGAGAGGTTTCGAGATTCTATCCGCGTTGAAGAGTGCGCTCTGGTTCACATAGATATCCTTCCGGTTCCAGGGGAAGCTGTTGGCAGTGGCTATGGCAGAGTACAGGTAACCCCAATAACCCTCTCCCCAGTAGCTGGGGATCGAGCTGATACCGGCGTGGGAGATTGCGGCGGCGAAAAGGTCAGTGCACGTAAGGATTGTCATGGTAATGAATCCGCCGTATGATGCGCCCATGCATCCGATACGCTTAGGATCGACAAAGGGATGGGCATCCAGGAATTTTCTCACGCCGTCGATGATCTCATCCACGACAATCAGGCCCCAGTCATTCACATGGAGGGCGGAAAACTCCTGCCCGAATCCAGTCGCACCGCTTGGCTGAAGAACATAAACAATATAGCCCTGGGCGGCATACAGGTTTTTGGGGTAGCGTCCTCCGAACTCTCGTGTGACAGGCGAAGTTCCTCCATAGTAGTAAACGATGCACGGGTATTTTTTGGTTTTGTTAAAGTCGGGGGGATAATAAACTCTTCCTTCTATCCAG
>DAOVAM010000224.1 GCA_030671065.1 Candidatus Aminicenantota bacterium | reverse complement strand
GAGCCGTGATTTCATGACAAATATTCAGGATATGTGTTGCGAAAAAAAGACATCTTTAATAATATGGAAAAATCATTCACAAAGGAGGACAGGTTGTTTAAGAAATATCTCTCATTATACATATTGATAATCCTCATTTTTTCACATTCCACGGCATTTTCCCAGGAAACCTTCTGCAAGCAGGTCGCTAATTACACCATGGATGTGAGACTGAACACGGAAAATAATACAATAAAAGCCACAGAGATCCTCTCCTGGACGAACGATACATCCTACCCGACGAATGAACTCAGGTTCCATCTCTATTGGAATGCCTTCCAGAACAACATGAGCACTTTTCTCACAGAGGCCGCAAGAAGAGGCAGGAGCATCTCCAGCGTCAAGGAAGAAGACTGGGGACACTGCCGGGTGGAGACGATCAAGATAATGGCCAATCCTTTCTTCGAGGAGTCCGATCTGATGCCGTTCATGGAGTTCCAGTATCCGGATGACGGGAATCTTTTTGACCAGACCGTTTTTTCAGTCGTACTTCCGCGCGCCGTCAGGCCCGGCCAGACAATCCTGCTCAGGATCGAGTTTGAATCCAAAGTCCCCCGTCCCATCTCCAGAACAGGAGTATACAAGGATTATTATTTCATCGCTCAGTGGTTTCCGAAGATCGGCGTTTTCGCAGACGGTCAATGGAACTGCCATCAGTACCATTCTGCGAGCGAATATTTTGCCGATTACGGAACATACGATGTCCGAGTCACTCTCCCCTCCTCTTTTATTATTGGCGCCACCGGAGAGCGCAGGGGAAAGACCGATAATAATGATGGGACCACAACCCATCACTTTCACCAGCACAGTGTGCATGATTTTGCCTGGACAGCCAGCCCTCGATTCCTCGAAACCATAGAAAGTTTCGAGTTTGCGCCCGGAAAAACCACAGAGATTACTCTCCTTCTTCAGCCTCAGCATAAAAGGCTCAAGGACCGCTACATGAATGCCGTGAAAAACGCCATAAAATACTGCAGCCTCTTCTACGGTGATTATCCCTACACAACAGCCACATGTGTCGATCCGGCCTACAACAGCCGCTCCGGAGGGATGGAGTATCCAACGCTGTTCACCGGCGGAGCGTACTTTATCACATGGAAAGGCATCTCCCGCCCTGAAGGAGTGACCATCCATGAGTTCGGGCATGGCTATTTCTACGGCCTTGTCGGCACCAACGAATTCGAGAAGGCCTGGATGGATGAGGGATTCACTTCCTTTCTGGATACAGAAGTCTATCACGCGGCATACGGGGAGCCTGTCTACTACCGGACCTATTTCGGGATTCCTGTCACGTTCAAGGACGTCAGAATCCCGATCGAATCCGATGGAATCTCCCGCCACCGCCAGACCTCGAACATGGATGAGATGCAGCGTTTCGCCTGGGAATTCCTGGAAGGCGGAAGCTACGGTGCCAATTCCTACTCGAAGGCCTCACTGATGTTGCGAACTTTAAAAAGATTCATGGGGCAAGATCTTTTCTCGGAAATGATAAAAGCGTATTCACAGCGGTTCTGGTTCAAGCATCCCCGTCCAGAAGATTTCTACGCAGTTGTCTCCGAGTACGCAGACCGAGATATGAGCTGGTTTCTGGATCAATTCGTCTACGGCTCAGGAAAGCTCGATTATGCGATCGGAAAAATTTCCAGCCAGAGAGTCAAACAGCCTCAAGGATGGTTTGACGGAGAGTACATAAAGCGACAAATCAAAGAAGACCGCTACAACTCAGAAGTCATCGTGCGCCGCCTGGGAGAGGTGAAACTGCCTGTGGATGTTCTCGTCGTGTTTGAAGACGGAGAAGAAATCAGAGAGACATGGGATGGCCAGTACAGGTGGAAAAGATTTACATACCTGAAACCTTCCCGGATAAAAAAGGCTGTAGTGGATCCGGAGTTCAAGTATGTCCTGGATATCAACCGCACCAACAACAGCATGATGAGAAAACCTGATAAACTGGCTCCTTTCAAGTGGGTCTCAAACTGGATGGCCTGGCTCCAGCACGCCCTGGAATTCTTCACGATAATCGGCGGTTAGCCGGAAACGGAGGACAAGGATGAAAATATTATGGAATTTTGTAAGAGGATTCACGGCCACAGGAAGAGTTGCAAAAATGGTACTCTTCCTGTACATAGTCAACCTTCTCTTCTCCTTGCTTCTCGTCATTCCGATGTACAACTCTCTGAAAAACTCACTCGGCCAGAGTGAAGTGGGTTCCAGGATGGCCGAAGGCTTTGACTACATCTGGTGGGAAGAATTCAGGGATGACGCAAAAGGGCTGGAGACAACTTTCTCTCCCTCGATCATCGGTAAAGGAGCGATCCTCAATAATCTGGAAAGCCTCATCCAGATGAGATTTTTCTTCATTCCCCCTCTTCTCATGGTCTTCGGACTTTTCTACATCATCTTTCGTGTGTTCCTGGCCGGCGGAATCCTTTCAACCTTCAACCAAGATATACCGAGATTCACCCTGAGAGAATTTGCTCAGGGAGCCGGCACTCATTTTTTCCGTTTTCTCGCCCTCATGCTGCTGTCCTGGGGACTCATCATGGCTATCGGCGCCTTTTTCCTGGACAGTATCAACTCCATCATAAATGACATCGCTGCCAAATCAACCTCTGAAGTGACTCCCTTTATTCTCATGTTCGCCCTCAGCGCTTTGACCTTCGCCTTTCTCCTCTTTATCCAGATGATCTTTGATTACGCCCGTATCAAAATCGTCTTGGAAGAGAAACGCAACATTATCAAATCCGCACTGGAAGCTCTTGGATTCGTCTTCAAGCATCCTTTTTCCACATTCGGGCTTTTCTACCTGATCTATCTGATTCAAGCGGCAGTGACCGTCGCCTATATTCTACTCAAAGAAATCATACCCCAGTCCAATTTTCCTTTGGTTCTCGCTGCTTTTTTCATCCAGCAGTTGTTTATCTTTGCTGTCATCTGGATCAGATGTCTGCTCTATTCCAGCCAGATGGCACTCTACAGGTATATGAAATAAAATTTTTTGAATAAACGATATCTTTGGACTCTTGTTTCGATAATATTATAGACAGATGTGAAAACACGGGTGCATTTATCTTGTTAATATATTCATAATAGAAACGCCAGCAAAAAGGAGAGCGACTCAATGAAGAAAAAATCAAAAAGAACAATGGCCAAATTTTTCGCATTTCTCCTTTTTCTCTCTCTTGCATTTCTTTTATTGGAGGAGGGAAAAGCAGTAGAAGACAGGGTCTCCAAGCCGGGAGTTTATAAAGGCTATTCCCAACCCGTCTACGAAGAATGGGTCCGAATCTCCCAATATGTCCCTGTGCGGGACGGGACCAAACTGGCTGTGGACCTCTTCCGTCCGCGCCAGGAAGGAAAGCCCGTCAGCGATCCACTGCCGCTGATATGGACCCATAACCGCTATCACCGTGCCAGATTCACCGAGGAAGGAAAATTAGTCACTATTCTCGATATGAACGGGTGGCTTCAGACAATCCTCAAGCACGGCTACATAGTGGCATCCGTCGATGTCAGAGGCGGAGGAGCTTCCTACGGGACCCGCGCGGGACCGTTCACTCCAGCAGAAGCCCTGGACGCGTACGACATAACTGAATGGTTCGCGGCCCAACCCTGGTGTGACGGGAACATCGGCATGTACGGAGGTTCGTATTTAGGAATCACTCAGTACACAGCGGCGGGCACTGCTCCACCTCACCTCAAAGCCATCATCCCCTTGGTGTCGATGTTCGACCTCTATTCATTCGTCT
>DAOVAM010000208.1 GCA_030671065.1 Candidatus Aminicenantota bacterium | reverse complement strand
GTATTCTCGCGGAGTTCGAATAAAGGCCTGGATTTGCCACATCCCCGCTGGTCATGAAGAACTATGAGAAAGGAGTCAGGATTGAAAAATCTACGGTAATACGGAGAGATTCTTGCACCCGGCCCTCCGTGGAGAACAAACACGGGCTTCCCCTCAGGATTCCCGCAGAGTTCATAATAAATCTCATGGATATCAGAAACCTTGAGACGGCCTGTTTTAAACGGTTCAATGTTGGGCCAGAGTTTTCCGTCTTGAGCTTCGACCGGGCTCTTACTGCTGCAGGCGCCAATAATAATAAAACACAGGACGGTAATGGATAAAGTTTTTGCTAGGGATTTTTTCATTGTGATCTCCTCTCTTGAAGTTCGATGAATGCTTTTATTTAAATGTACATGTACCTTCTTTATTTTATACGTTATCTATTTATGGGAGTTCGAGGAATTTTTCTGGAGACCTGCGGTGCTTTGTTCCCTGCTCATATGCATAGGCTATTTTTATCAAGTCAGGCTCTCCAAACAGTTTGCCGACGATCTGCAGTCCTGCTGGAAGATTGCCATAGGTGTATCCCATGGGGATGGTAAAGCCAGGGAGGCCTGTGTGAGGAGGAATCAGCTGGCTGTTATCCCCTGCCGGGCTTTTCAAATCGCCAATTTTCCTTGGTGGATTGCTCCAAGTGGGATACACGAATGCGTCCAATTCATGTTCCTTCATCGCCTTTAAAACAGCCTCTCGGATGGTAATATTTCGGGGCTCGCTGTATAAATCCTTGCATTGGGGGGATTCTTCGAGGGGAACGCCTAACGCCCGTTTAATCCTTCTTTCAATGTAAGGTGAATAGAGTCCTGAATTGAATATCTCGGTCAAATTTTTATAGGGAGCCTCATCTCCGAGCGAGGCAAGATAGTTGTTGACATCATGCCGGAACATGTCGCACCAGAGGCTTTTAGTGAGTTCCTGAAAATTGGGGATGACGAACGGGTCGACGATCTCTGCTCCGAGGAATCTCATATCGTCAATGGCTTTTTCCAATAGGGCTTTCACCTGCGGTTCTGTCGTGGGTTTATCCGTGTAATACCGGAACACTCCGATTCTCATCCCTTTGAGGCCGTCTTTATCCAGGAATTGCGTGTAATTTTCAGGTGTTTTACCCAGGCACATTTGAGTGACAGGATCAGCCGGATCATAACCTGCGATGACTTCTAGTATCCGGACGGCATCTTCGACTGTCCGGGCCATAGGACCTCCGATATCATTCCTGAGATAAAGGGGGATGATTCCGTCACGGCTTGTGAGCCCCATGGTGGAGCGGATCCCGACCAAACAGCAGTGGGATGACGGTCCACGTATTGAGTTTCCGGTATCTGTTCCCAGGCCAACTGTTCCGAAACTGGCCGCCACAGCCGCTGCTGTACCGCCGCTTGAACCGGCTGGAACACGCTCAAGGTCATACGGATTCCGGGTTGTCCCGGCGATGGAACTCACGGTTTGGTAGGGACTGAACGCCCATTCTGCCATATTCGACTTTGCCAGAACTACAGCGCCTGCTTCACGGAGTACTCGAACTTGATAGGCATCATCAGGAGGGATGGAGCCTTTAAGAGCAAGAGAACCGGCTGCAGTCTGCAAATCATACGTGTCATAGTTATCCTTGACGATTAGGGGGATACCGTGAAGAGGACGGAGTTTCTTCGTCTTCTTGAATTCCTCATCCAGTTCCTCGGCTCTTTTCAGAGCATTCGGGTTGATCACGACAATTGCATTCAAGTTTGTTGGCTGGTCATATTTTTCGATACGTTTGAGGTAAGTTTCAACCAGCTCACGACAGGTGAGTTTGCCAGTTTGGATGGCCTGATGGATTTCAGAAATAGTGGTTTCAACGACTGGAAATTCTTTGGCTGAGGCCTTTTCACTCTTATCGGAATCCAGGCTGCATCCTGTGAATGAAAATAGAGTCATTATTAAGATAAGTGCTACTATGAGCAAGAATGAATTTTTCATCATATTCTTATCTCTTATAAAAAAAGGGATCCGGTCTTCATTTTCCAACCTTCAGAGCGTTTGCTTTTGAAAATATCAAAAGTTAAGATGTGGCCCCTTTTTTCCTTCTCACTTCTGCCAAATGTTAAATGTTAAGACGCGACCCCTTTTCTACTTTTCTACTTTTCTATAATAGTAGACCTTCGTCCCAGCCGAAATGTTCTATTTTGATCTCTTCCATTCGGCTTGTCCCTAGGCCATAAACTGTATCTGCAGCTTCTACACAGAGAGGAGGAGGAGAAATCGGCCAGGGTTCGCCCCGCATTTCTTCCCTTTTTTTCATGATAATCTTCAAGCAAACCGTATCAACAGCCACAGGATCCGTTCCAGCGATCAGACCATTATAGGCCCACTTGTAGCGAGGATCTGGCTGGGGACCTTTATCACAGAGAGGATGAAGGGCGTCGACCAAAACAAGTTTTGTCTTTCCTTTGACAAAGGGAAGCGTCCATGTCTCGCCTAACTTGGAATTGTTCTGTTCGTGGTATTGGCGGGGATTTCCTGAATACATAATGTAAAGCTTCATGGCCGTACCGAGTCCTGTTAGCCAGTGGGCTTTAAGGGCAGGGAGAGCGATCAAGGCGGTGCAGGCTTTGGGTTTATCAGGAGACCCTTGAGCATTAGTGATCCTGTCTTCTGGAATTCCAAAATTCACCAGCGAGCCTTTGACTGCAGCGAACAATTCATCATGAGTAGCATTGAGGTGAGGAGTCGGAACGAGGCCGATCATATCCGTGGGTTTGACAAGAGTTCCCCATGCGTCCTTGACACTCTTCTGACCTGTGAACTTGATCAGGGTTTGCTCGAGCATTTTCTCCAGGACATCTGTATTCACAACATTCCCAGCATTCATGGCATTCTTGTCTCTGACAATGGTCACCAGACTCGAACGAGCGGCAGTTCCCTTCCCTTTCGGTAATTTGAATCCCATGAAGGATGCACCGAGAGATGCACCTAGTGTTCCTCGAATAAAATCTCTTCTGGTTATGGCCTGTTTTTTCTTTTTCATGTTAATCCTCCGACTTTATTAAATTTAATATATTTTGATTCAATATCATTCTAGTTGTATCCTGGTCAGGACAATCAAATACAATAGCAAAATATTCACGATGCAGATGATACCCAAGCCAGCTATCTTCGATTCTAAAATATCTTGGTCTTTCAACATCCATGCCTGTTATTCTCTCTTTTTTATATTCAGGCAAAAACGCATCATGAAAATACTCCATGGCATTTCTCGCGCGATCAGAAGTCTTGTATTTCACGAGAAGGAACCGGACACTTATTGAGTCTCCTTTGTTTTCTGCTCGTTCATAAACTGCAGAAACCGCATCTGTTGAATGATCAAGAGACAGAATATTCTGCGGGCTCAAAAAGTAAATTGAATTCAGTACAAGATAAGAACGGAAAAAACTCATTCTATCCTTCCGGAGTGTCCAATCGGTATCGATTTTAGAAGAGAGAATTTTCGTTAAGCCTGGCTCAGGAGGATTTTTTCTGTTGGAAATGATTGCTTGTCCCAGTGAGAGCACAGCGTTTTTTGATTCAGGCGTTTCGCGGTAAGCCATGATTCTCACATACAGAGTATCGGACCAGATACGGAGTAAACCTTCGCCATAAAGGGCTCTGGCCGATGAAGTATCTGCCTCTGAAAATTTTCTTTCCGGTGACTGGCTCAAGGATACAGGCTCACCGCCCCAATCCAATGAAAGAAGTCCAAATGCATCGTCTGAAGTATCCATGAAATACAATTCCACTAATATATTATCTTGGCCACTTGCCGAATACTCATAGACCTCAAGATGGTCGAAGCGATAGCCAAGGTAAAGCTCTCCAGCTCCGTTCATGTAGTCAAAAATATTTTTTGAATTGATAACTCTCGCTGAATCGGGTCGTGTCCAAGGACCGACAGACTTGGGGAGATTAATCTGACTTGTATTCATTCCCACCCCCGCTCCATGGAAAAGTAAAGATGTAAGAATAACTGTGGAAAGAATTACTAATGTCTTTGAGGACATCTTGATAATGTTAACCTTTTCCATCACCACAAATCAAATTTTTCTTATTATTCCTTGTGAATCATGACATTAAGCTATAAAGCAATCCCAACTTTGTGTCATTGCGAGGAGCATAGCGATATGGAAATTTTAGCTATGCAGGTGTCATTGCGAGCATAGCGTGGCAATCTCATAAGATAAATTGTATATTCTTTT
>DAOVAM010000247.1 GCA_030671065.1 Candidatus Aminicenantota bacterium | reverse complement strand
CCGACTGGAAAATTCCTCAAACCTCATGGGGAATTCACTGAAGAGGAGTTCGAAAAAGCCTATGCCATTCAAGCTAAAGCCCTGGTCGAGGGCGGAGTGGATTTTCTTCTGATAGAAACCCAGTATGACTTGAATGAAGCGGTGTGTGCTTTGAGAGCAGCAAAAAAGTCTTCCTCTATCCCAGTTTTTGTGACCATGACATTCAACATCAATCCAAGAGGGTATTTTACTATCATGGGAAACAGCGTGGCTCAGTGCTTCGAGGAACTGCAAAAAAATGATGTCCAGGGTCTAGGTGCCAACTGCACACTGGACAGTGCGGATATGGCCGGTTTAATTAAAATCATGAGAGATGCCACTCCCCTACCCATTATTGCCCAGGCCAATGCCGGACAACCTTCAGTCTCATCGGACGGCCAGATCCTCTATTCTCAAGATATTGAGGATTATGTCCGTTACATTCCCCAAATGATAGAGAATGGAGTCAACCTTATCGGCGGGTGCTGCGGAACCAATCCGGATTATATTAAACGTATGGCTGAGGTGATAAGGAGTCAAGAATAGAATCAGGTCTGCACAGAGACTTCGGTATTCAAAACAGAATCAATTTTAGTCGAATGACCTTCGGATAAGGATCCCACTGGATAAAATAGAACATGCCTTTTGAATCGATAGCCGCGAGTGTTTGGTTCTCGGGCATTTTATAGGTTCCGAGAAACTGGCCTTTCTTGTTGAAGAAATCCAGGAATTTTTCAGACTCATACTCTTCTTCAGACTTTTGCTCCACGATATTGAGCATGTTGACCATCATTTTTTCTTTGGTGAGAAAGCAAGGGCCGGAAATATTTTCCTCTTCCTAAGGTATTGTTTATGTTATAGTTATGATTATATTCGCTGTTTCCTCTAATTTTTCTAATGATATGTTGCAATCGTGAAGCGGATTGAGAAACGGGAATCTCCAGGATCGATTTTTCGGTTGTTGTAAGCAAAAATGATCCTGATAGGAAGGGGAATTATTATATAAAATATCCTTAATTCAATGTCTGATATCCTAAATTCAATGCCTGTCGAAGAGTACATGTCTTTGATGTTGAAATTCTGGTCCGCTCCGTAGGTATTGCCAATATCATAGAAGAGCACCGCATACAGGGGCTCGTATACTGGCAACACGTACTCTGCATTGAACACGATGGCCTCTTCCCCTCCTATATTGGTTCCCTGTTCGCTCGTGGGACCGATGCTGTAAACGTCATAGCCTCTTATCGACCTGTCTCCACCTAAGTATATTCGTTCCCAGAATGGTATCTCCGTGTATTGGAGTTCCTCAACAAACTGGTAATCTATGTAGAATCCAGCCTTATGGTTGCGGAATAAAGGATGAAAATAGCTCCACACGATCCGCGGTTTGTACAGGCTAATGTCTCCTCCCAGAATCCCCCCAGTAAATTTGCATGAAGCTGAAAAGTAGTTCCTCCTGTAAGGGAAAGAAGGAATTTCCAGGTTAGTGTGAAATATAGAGAAAATTACGCTGCTGATTTCATATTCTCCCAGCCCGAATAAGGTGAGATAGACAGGATCGAAACCATCCCCGCCTTCCCCCTGGTCATCAGGAAGCGTGGTGTTGACTTTTTCATAGCCATAGGTGAGGTTTGTTCTCCAGTAGCCATTGATTCTGGTCCCTGTGGTGATGTTCGCTCCAATCGTTTGTTTATTGAAGAGGTCGGGAAAAATATTATCACGGTAATAGGCGTGAAAAGCAAAATTGACGGGATAATCAAGAAGATAAGGCGCAGATATGTCATGTTGATAATCTTTGATTTTTCTTCCTTTTTCAAAGGTCAAATGGATGATTTCTCCGGTCCCCAAAAGATTGATCACAGCATAATCCAGAGCGAGAGAGAAACTCCCCCCGCCGTTGTACCCAGCGGAAAAGCCGTAATTGTTCCTCAAATTCTCTTTGATATCAAGGGCCACATCGACTTGAGAAGGATCCTCCGGATTAGGCGTGATTTCAGGTTCTTTGCCCAGCCTCACGATTCCCAACTGACTTATCCTGAAAAGGCTTCGTTCGAACAATTGGAAATTGAAAACATCTTGCTCACTGATGAGCATTTTTTTCCTCATGATCTTGTCTTTGACGAATGAATTCCCCCTGAACTCAAGCTTGCTCAAATAGGCCACTTCCCCTTCGAATATGCTGAATCTCACATGAGCTTGTTTTGTTTCATGATCCAGAAACTCAAACGGAGTGATCTGAGAATAGAGATAGCCGTTTTTCAGGTAGAGTGCCCGGATGTTCTCCACGCTGGAATCTCTGGTTTTGATGCTGTAGATCTCTCCTTTTTTCAAAGTTATGAGCTTTTTCAGATTTTCCGTGGAAAGAACCTCGTTTCCTTCAAGGTCGACACTACCTACAAAATACTGATTCCCGGCATGGACAGGAATGGTGATTTTTTTCATTACCATGGTTTTTGGAAAGATGGTTCTTTTTGTGATGTCTTCTATTTTCGGCTCGCCCACAGCGGCGTTCATGTAGCCGTGTTCCTGCAGCTCTCTCTTGATGGAGGCCAGGTCTTCATCGAGCCTGTTCCGCTTAAATATGTCTTTACCCATGAGCCAGGATTCAATGCTGTGCTCCTTGTTTTCCTGCATGGCTGCGCGCAATATGTTTTCCGGAAGCTTTAAATCTCCTTCAAAGACAATCTTTCCCAATCGGATTCGTTTTCCAGGATTGACGAGAATCACCATATCGTGAGTATTGTTCTCCTGTTCATCCATCACGATATCAACATCACCGGAATGAAAGCCCTGGTCCAGGAGCAGTTCTTCTATCGATTTCTTTGTTCTCTGGATTTGAGAAGCGCTGGTGAATGAATGGGGGGAGATGTATACGCCTTTTTCCTTGAGCCAGGCGATGATTTCCTTTTTTTTGAGGTTTTTACCGGATTCGTAGGTGATACGCGCTATAAAGGGATTCTCTTCAACCAAGATCTCCAGGATCTTCCCCTGCTCTCCTTGCCTTTCTTCTATCTTAATATCAGAGAAAAAACCGGTTGACCACAAAGCCTCGAAGTCTTTCTGCAGCATGCTCTTATCGAAAGTTTTCCCTTCCTTCATGTAGAGATAGTGAAGTATCGTTTTTCCGGGAACCCGAACGTTTCCGGATATCTCGATTTTCTCGATCGTGTCCTGACCGAACAGTATCAGAGGGAAAATCAGAAGAATAGCCCCGATAAGACGCTTATGACTCATTTTGCTTTGAATCTTTCATGCATATCTTTACGCGAGATTGCGATAAATGCAAGAAGACTCCCTGATTAATCAAATC
>DAOVAM010000016.1 GCA_030671065.1 Candidatus Aminicenantota bacterium | reverse complement strand
GTATGATTTAAGGCTTGAGTGTTCGGATTTATGTCTAAAGCCCTTTTATAGCTATGATAGGCTTTTTCATACTCACCTCTCAGAGAATGCACCCAAGCGATCGCTCCATTCGTCTCTCCTAAATTCGGGTCCAACTCAAAGGCCATCTCGCTATTCTTTATGACTTGAGCCAAATCTCTCTTTTTTCCTGTTATCTGGTAGTGATGTTGGTACGCCCAGCTTAAAAAAGTGTGAGTCAACACAGTGTCGGGATCGATCTCTTTTGCTTTTCGAAACATCTTTATGGCCGCTTTAAAATCATCCTCCCTTTGAGAAATGACATATTTACTGCTGATCAAATGCATTCCCTTGAGGGCATACTCATAGGCCTCGATATTCTTCGGACGGCCCTCTTTGAGCGATTCAATCGTCTGCGGAGTGAACTTCACTTTCAAAGCTTCTGCGATGGCTTTAGACACTTCGTCCTGAACTTCAAAAACACTCTCGAGCCTCCGGTCGTAGGTGTCGGCCCAGAGATGAAATCCATCTTCGACATTGATCAACTCCGCACTCACACGAATATTGTCTTTCTCTCTGCGGATACTCCCCTCAAGGATTGTGGCCACATTCAATTCTTGACCTATTTTTCTGATATCTTTATCTGTATTTTTATAACGCATCGCCGAAGTCCGGGAAATCACCTTCAACTCCCCGAACATGGAAAGTTTGGTGATGATATCCTCTGTCATTCCATCACAGAAGTATTCCTGGCTTTTCTTTGGACTTATATCCACGAAAGGCAGCACAGCAATCGAGTTGGTCCATTCTATTCCACTCTCCATCACCATTTCAGGCTTTTTCTCTTTCCTGGGAGGCACAGAAACAGGTTCGCCCTTCTCCAATTTCTCCAAATCCACAAGGAGCTCCCCAACATCTTGATAACGAATCTCGCTATCCTTTTCCATACATTTTAGTATCACCCGGTTAAGACCTTCAGGAATCTGCGGATTGACTGTCTTCGGATCAGCCGGTCTCTCTGTTTTGTGTTTCAAGGCCACAGTCAATGCGCTGTCACCTTTAAACGGGACTCCCCCGGTCACCATTTCATACAGGATAACACCCAAGGAATAGATATCCGACCGCTGGTCCACATCTTTGCCCTCCACCTGTTCTGGAGAAATGTATTCAGGTGTTCCGAATACTGTTCCGGCCTCAGTGATTCCTTTCATCTTTAAAGACCGAGCAATCCCAAAATCCATGATCCGGGCACTCCCCTCCTTATCGATCATGATGTTTTGAGGCTTCAAATCCCTGTGAACAACTCCGAGCCTGTGAGCTTCAGCAAGTCCTTCACACACTTGCTTGGCTATGGAAATAGTCTTTTTTGTCGTTAACTGCCCCGTCTTCTTAAGCAAACCTTTTAAATCCTCACCAGGCACGTATTCCATCGTGATGTAGGGTGTTCCACCCTCATCACTGAGGTCAAACATGCGGCAGACATTCCTCTGGGCAATCTTGCGGGCAAACTTCAGTTCGTTCCTGAAACGCTCTATGGTTTTTTTATCCGCAGCCACCGCAGGATTGAGAAGCTTAAGAGCCACATCTTCGCCAATTTTTTTGTCAGTCACTCTGTAGACTCTGCCCATACCGCCTCTCCCCAGCTCTTCTACGACTTCGTATCGTCCTGCGAAAGTGCTTCCCCTACGTAGCGTGTGAACAGGAATCTCCAGGGTTTCTGTCCGTGCATAATATTCTCCGGTCTCTTCAACTTTGAATCTCGAACGCCGGAGCAGGGCTTTTATTCGGGCAAGAAATTCTTTCGTCCCGAAAGGCTTGAGGAGATAATCATCTGCGCCGATATCGAGCCCTAAGGCTTTATCCAACTCCTCTTTCTTCTCCCCTGAAAGCATGAACACAGGAGTCATGAGGCCCTTGGCCCGAATCTTTCGGCAGACCTCAAATCCATCCAGAACAGGAAGGCTCACATCGAGAACAACCAAATCAATCTTTTCTTTGAGAACCAGTTGGTATCCTTTTTCTCCATCATCAGCCGAAATCACCTCAAAACCCTCAGTCTCAAGGAAAGACTTCAAAGTTTCACGAAGAGCCAAATCATCTTCAACAACTAGTATTTTTTTCATGGTGCTGGAAAAATCAGGGAAAAAACACTCCCTTCGCCGGGTTGGCTCTCTACAGTGACTTCTCCTCCATGGGCTTTCATGATGTGTTTGACAATCTTCAATCCCAAACCGACTCCTTTCGGGTTGTGTCGGTCTGCGTCAACATGCCGGTAAAAACCCTCGAAGATCTTCTCTTGTTCTTCAGCGGGGATCCCGATCCCTCTGTCTTTAATCCGTATTTCAACGTGTTTATCTTCTCGGACAAGCTCGACCACGATTTCCTTTTTATCTGACGAGTATTTTATAGCATTGTCAAAGAGGTTGGTCAATGCCTGCTTTACAGCATCTTGATCTATTTCAAGAAAAAGAGATTTTCTGGATAGTTTTGTTTTGAGCACAAACTCATCCGAGTCTGATCTGTACTGAAAAAGCTTGGCGGCTTCTCTGATCAGAGACACAATTTCCACCTTCTGGAAGGTGTAGGCCTTCCCACTTTGCTCGATTTTTCCAAAATCGAGGATGTTGTGAAGAAACCGGGAAAGCCTGTTGCTTTCCGTCGCAACTAAGCGAATGAGTTCCTTCTGTTTGGTCTTCTCCTTTATTTTTCCCTCCTGAAGGACTTCCGCCAGTCCTTGGATAGAACTCATCGGAGTACGGAGCTCATGAGACACTGACGAGATGAATTCGGTTTTCAGCCGGATAAGTTCACTCAACTTTTCCTTCTCCACTCTTTCATAGATCACTTCCTCCAACAACCTGATTCTTTCCAGGTTCAAAGCCAGGTCTCGGCTCAAAGTCAGTAAGAGCTCGATATCATCCCGACTAAACTTCTCGCCAGATTTTTTCCTTCCCAGAGATAGAAAACCAGTCTGATCGGAAGATTTAAAAGAAAGGGGCATAACCATATCAATGTCTTTTTCGGAGAGCAAACTCTCTTTGGAAAAATCCAAGTTCTCCTCTGTACGAACAGCTTCTTTTCTGGCAAATATTTTTTCCACATCCAGACTCAGTAAAGCTAAGGAATCAAGATCTTTTCTACTGTCTTTGGCAATCAATAGTTTTTGCTCTCCAGATTCCATGCCATAAATGAAAATCCCAACATGCTCCATCGGCAAGGTCTGTTTGACCTTCTGCAGGAATAAGTCGATAAGCCGGCCACGGTTGACCATTTTATAAGCCTTTTCATTGAAACGGAGAATAGTCTTTCTGTAATCGTAACTCATACGGAAGAAGGCTCTATCCACAAAATTTTGAATTGTTTTCCGGGCCGGATGAAAGGCGATGGCAGCCAAGAGAGCCGCGATCACAGAGATGGTAGTCCTGGGAGCTGTAAAAAATCGAGAAACGACATTCTGAATGAGATTCACAGAAAAGAGATAAAGACCCACTGTGAACACGGTGAGAGTAAAATACACCAAGCTCCTGTTGATAACCAGCTCAATATCCATCAGCTTAAATTTCACGATGGAAAATGCAAAGCCAAGAGGAACGAAGATAAAGAACAAAGTGGAAAATTCTTCCGATAACAATGCATTTCGACCCAATACCTGGGGCAACTGGTAGAAAAGAATGAATGGTCCCAGCCCCACAAAAAGTCCGTAAAAAATCCATTTAATCTGAGCTTTCTCCTCCTCAAGGCCCGCTTTCCTGTAGCTGATAACAAGAGAGGCAGCCGAGAGGGAAACATACACCACCTGATAAAAACGATAAAAATTAAAGACGGATTGATAGATGCGGTGGATCTCGATCGAAAAGCTCAAACCTGCGCTTAAAAACAGCCATTCGAGGATAAAGACAAAAAAGAGAGCAGGGATATAGATGACATATTTCCATAATTTAATCTCATGCTTCGAGAAATACAGTGAAAAATGAAGAAGCATGGCCGCTGCTAATGGATAGAACAAATAATACAACACTCCAGGGACAAAAGAGAGCCAGTGCTTCTGCAAGCAATAAAATCCTCCACTGATGATAATGGCAGAGCCTAAAGCAAAGGATGCCCAATAATAGGTCCGAGCCCTTCTATCACCCGAGCGCAGAAGGAATACTACAACACCTGTAATAAAACAGAAAAAACCCGTAAGGAGATAGTATAACGGAAGAGATTTATCATAGAACGACACAAGCATGACATCTCGTTTTTGTGATTTTCCATCATCTTCAAGAATTATTGTCACATGATCCCCGATTTCTTTTTGACTCAATAGAAATTCTAGATCCATTTTTAAGTTATGGATCCTGACATCTTGAATCTGCACGAGTTCTCCCTCTTTGATTTTTTTCTCAAGGGATTTGAACATTTCCGGAGGAAGACCGGGACGTTGGCGAAGAAGAGAAAATCCATAGACGCTTACAAGAATGATCACAAAGCCCGCAAATAGAGAAAGAAAAAAAGGTATTCTTTTCATCTGATTTTTTCCCTAAAGCTGCCCGGAATATACCATCATGCTCTGTTTAATGTCAAACTCCACTGGGAGTCCAGCCTGCTCTTTGAAACTTACAGAGTCCTCTTGAGCTTTCCCATTATTCTTGTCAAAACATTCTCTACACTCATAAGAATCCGCTTGACAAGAAAAGACAGTCATGACTAAAATCCCAATGTGGTCATTGTAACCACAAAAAAGGAGACTACTCATGCAGTCGATAAGCGTTGGAATCCGTGAGGCCAAAATCAATCTGAGCAAGCTTCTTAAGAGCGTGCAGAAAGGAAGAGAGATAACCATCACTGAGCGCGGCAGACCTGTGGCAAAGATTATTCCTGTCCAGGCTATCTCCCTTCCTTTAGCCGAGCGAGTGAAAGAGATGGAGAGACAGGGGTGGGTAGAACCGCTGAAGAAGAAGCCGAGAGAACTTCATCCTCCTATCCCCTTGCCCAAGGAACTGGATCTAAATTTTCTCGAACAGGGTCAAGATTCATGAAAAAAACTGTGCTTGTAGCCGTTTACTGGGATTCAACGAGCGTTCTGTCCGCTCTCTTCAAAGATTCGAACAGCGAAAAAGCACTCAGTATGTCAAAAAAAGAAGGAGCGCATTTTTTTTCAGCTCTCTGTTATGCCGAAGTCTGCTCAGTGCTGACACGGATCAGGAAAGACAAAAAGCTGAAAGAAGTTCAGGTTGATGTCGCCTTCGAAATCCTGAAAACCGGGCCATGGAGGCGGTTGAACATCTGGCCAGAATGGAACACCCTTATTGCCTTATCTGAGAAATGGTCGTTGAACGGGTCCAGACTCTGGCATCTGGCCTCAGTGAAGACTCTCCAGAAACAGCTCCCAGAATTGTCCTTATTCACGTTTGATAAAGAACTCAGAACGGCTGCTGAGGGAGAAGGCCTACTGCCCTCTTAACGCCTGGCAAAGCCTCCCTTTCCCCATGTCTTCCTTGAGCATGAGGAAAGGTTTCTCACCGATTATCCCCTCTGCTTTTGTAACCCAAACGTGTATCTCAACACCCTCATCATTTATTTCCTATCGATTTAAAAATCGATCGAACCTTTTCCTTGCCCTGATGGACGAGTTTAGAAAACCTTTCCTCACTGATTTTTCTTTTCTGATAGGCTTCGAAAGCCAGGCTATTGAACCGTTTTGAAGGAATGACTTTATTCTTCCTTTTTAACGTTCGCATTTCTGTATCAGACATCCCAAAATAGGCATCATCATCCAAAGGCGGCTTGAGCTTAAGGTAGGACTCATATTTTGAGTTTGATATGTATTCTAGATCCTTCAAGGTATGAAGCATGTCAGGGGTACTCACTCCAAAATGCTCTTTCAGGTACAAGACATCCGCAAAACTCAATTTTTTAGAATGCAAATCTTTTTCAACGATGATTTTAATTTTTTCAGGGGGGATCAAAAAACGGACTGCAAACGTCTGGGCGAATTTTTCTCGCGGGTGGTAAAGAGAAAGATACTCTTCGATGAAGATATCCGGATGATCGATGACAGGACCGCTGTTCCTGTGCTTGAGGTAATGGCAGTATTCATGGGCTGCTGTGAAAACCTGGCTTTCAAAAGATTGATCGCTGTTCACAAGAGCAAAAGCGGCTCTTTCGGCTTCAAAAAATATAAAAACACCCGATATCTTTGATTCCTCTGGGATGGGCATTCTTAAAATGCGCAAGCCATTCAGTTCGAGGAGGGAGAAGATATCTTTGATGGGCTCATATCCAATTCCAAGTCTTCGTCTTTCTTCGGTAGCTAGAGTCTCAGCGGATGGATGTGTGTAGAGAGGAGCAAGTTCCGTACGGCGCCCCGTCAAATCTTCGAGATGCATGTACTCTTCACAATACTTTTTGAACTTTCTCAGCCCGGCTTTTGCCTTTATATCCACTCTTTCATCTTGAAGAAGCACATTGAAAGCCTCCTCTTTCTCTTTCAGAAAGAAGGACACATCTTTTTTAAAGAAATCAGCAAGGGTGGTTAAGCTATCCAGGCTCGGCATTCTTTTTCCCAGCTCAAGCAGTGATATGAACTCGCTGGAGAGACCCACGGCTCTGGCTAATGCCTCTTGAGTAATCCCCATGCTTTCTCTTTCTCTTCTCAGTCTTGTCCCAAGGATTCCTTCCATTTCAAGCTCCCTGAATGCTAATTTCTGACAAATATAACTCTGAGTTTGTGAATTGTCAAACAACAGAAAGTATGGGGACCTAAACGAATGAAAAAGAACTTGTTAAAATTATGGAAAAGATATAAAAATTTAGAGTCGTGCTGTTCAAAAATCCCCCATCCCGTTTTTCTGTATCAACAATGAATCTTTTCAAGAATAATCAGAGAGAACAGGAGGTTTTTTCCTATCTCCTTTTATATATTCTTTAAAGCCAACTCTCATCGGCAGGAGGTCACATGAAAAAAACAATCTTAGCCTTTTCACTGTGTATAGGATTGATCACATCAGCGTATGCAATCAATGATTCACGACTGCTTCGATTTCCTGATATCAACAAAGGGTTCATCGTTTTTGTCTACGCAGGAGACATCTGGTCAGTTTCTTCAATAGGCGGAGTGGCGCAAAAACTGACTTCACATGAAGGTCTGGAACTCTTCCCCAAAATATCACCCGACGGACAATGGATAGCCTTTTCAGCGGAATATTCAGGTTCCCGCCAGGTTTTCATCATGCCCATCTTCGGAGGAATCCCCACTCAACTCACCTACTATAACGACGTTGGAATGATGCCACCCAGAGGTGGCTTCGACTACCAGGTTCTCGACTGGACTCCTGACAGCCAGAGTATTCTGGTCAGGGCTAACAGGACTCCTTACGGACGCAGGCGTGGGAAATATTTCCTTGTCAGCATCAACGAAGGCTTAGAGACATCTCTTCAAATCCCTGAGGCTGGCGGTGGAACGTTCTCACCTGATGGGAAGAAAATCGTTTACACTCCCATCGCCAGAGAATTCCGAACATGGAAAAGATACAAGGGAGGAATGGCCCAGGATATTTGGACGTATGATCTTGAAAAAAATGAGTCCAAAAGACTGACAACATTTCCTGGAACAGACCAGCATCCCATATGGTATAAGGATAAAATTTACTATGTTTCTGATAGAGACGTGACTTTGAATATTTACTCCTATGACATGACAACAGAAGAAATTAAAAGAGTCACGACTCATACAGAATACGATGTTCTCTGGCCTTCAGGTCAAGACGGCCTTGTGGTTTATGAGAGCGGAGGATACCTCAACAGGTTGGACCTCAACACAGGTGAGACGCAAAAAATTAAAGTCAACATCAATTATGACAGTCCGTATGTCATGCCTCGCTTTAAAAACGTCAAGGACAATATCGCCAGTTTTGACATCTCCCCCTCAGGAAAAAGGGCAATCTTTGAGGCAAGAGGCGACATCTATACGGTGCCTGCGAAAGAAGGAATCACTTACAACCTGACAGATACTCAAGGTATAAGAGAGATGTCCCCTGTGTGGTCTCCGGACGGAAGATACATCTCTATCTACTCGGATGTCACCGGTGAGTACGAGATCTATTTGATAGACAAAAGTAATAACGACATTATCATTTCGCTTACAGAAAACAGCGAAATATGGCGCTTCCCTCCTGTTTGGTCTCCTGACGGCACAAAGCTTCTTTTCTCGGACAAGAATCAGAACCTTCAGATCCTGAATATCAAGACAAAAAAAATCACGGTAGTAGACAAGGCCCGCCGTAGGGATATCAGGGAATACAACTGGTCTCCAGACTCAAAATGGGTGATCTACTCCAAAGACGGCGAGAATGCGCAGGATGCGGTCTGGGTTTATTCTCTCGAGCAGGGGAAACCGTTACAACTGACCGATGACATGTACCTCGACTTCTCCCCAGTCTTTTCAACGTGCGGCAAATACATCTTTTTCCTTTCTGACAGGGATTTCAACTTGAGCTTTTCAAGCTTTGAATTCGATTATATTTATCAGAATTCCACAAATATCTACGCTGTTGCCCTCACCAAGACTATTCCACCCCTCTTCAAGGACAAAAATGATGTCGAAGAGGTCAAAAAATCCGATATGAAGAAAGGATCGAAATCTCAAAAAGACACCAAGGCAGCACCGAAAACAAAAGGAGAAAAAGCACCTGCCGTAAAGATTGATTTTGATGGCATACATGGAAGAATCGTATCCTTTCCCCTCAGAGCCGGGAACTACAGGAATCTTGCAGCTGTGGAAGAAGGGATTCTCTACGTCAAAGATGATGAGTTCCACATGTTTAACATCGAGGAAAAAAAAGACACGCTCATCATGAAGGGAATGTCAGGGGGAGCACTGTCGGCAGATAGAAAAAAAATCCTGTATCGGGCTCAACAAAAATTCGGGATCATCGATCTCAAACCCGACCAGAAAGTCGGCGCGGGAGAGATAAACCTTTCCGATCTGACGATGAAGATCGATCCCCTTAAAGAATGGAGACAGATTTTCGAAGATGGCTGGAGGATCTACAGGGATTGGTTCTATGTCAAGAATCTTCACAGTGTGGACTGGAAAAAAATGAAGGATAAATACGGTCAGCTTGTGAATTATCTCAGCCATAGAGCAGACCTCGATTTTATTTTTGGCGAACTCGTCGGGGAACTGAATACTGGCCACTGCTATATCAACTGGGGAGATTTTCCAAAAGTCACAAGAGTCGAAGGAGGGCTTTTGGGTGCCGAGCTTCAGGCAGATGAAAAATCAAACCGGTACATCATCAGCAAGATCTACCAGGGAGAAAACTGGAACGAACGCACACGGTCTCCCTTGACCGAACAGGGCATAAACGTCAAGGAAGGCGAATACCTCATCAGTCTCAATGACCATGATGTGACCGTGAGAGATAATCCTTATAGATTCCTCGAAAACACAGCCGGAAAAAAGATTCCTATTCAGGTGAACAGAAAACCCACAAAAGATGGCGCGCGGGAGTACTGGATCAAGCCGATCCAGAGTGAATTGGAGCTCTTCTACCTGGACTGGGTGAACTCAAGAAGAAAGATGGTGGATAGGCTTTCAGGTGGAAGAATAGGCTACATCCATGTCCCCAACACATCTATTGAAGGCAACCGGGAATTGTTCAAGGGCTTTTATGCTTTTAAAAACAAGGACGCATTGATCATTGACGATAGATATAATGGTGGAGGATTCATTCCGGAGGTCATGACCGAACTCCTCTCCAGAAGAATCTTGAACTACTGGGGAAGGCCAGGACTGCTCCCCTCTCAAACTCCGGGTGCCGCTCATGATGGACCGAAAGTCATGCTTATCAATCAGTACGCCGGCTCAGGCGGCGATATTTTCCCCTACTATTTCAAAAAGAAAAAATTAGGACTTTTGATCGGAACCCGAACCTGGGGAGGAACTGTGGGCCTTTCCGGTAATCCCGGCCTGGTTGATGGCGGTTACACCGGAGTCCCGACTTTTGGCTTCATCGATACAGAGGGAAACTGGGCAGTCGAGGGCGTCGGCGTGTCGCCGGATATCGAGATCATCGACAGACCAGAACTCGTAGCTCAAGGAAAGGATCCAAGTCTTGAAAAAGCGGTGGAAGTGCTTCTGGAAGAATTGAAGAAGAATCCTCCAAAGAAAATCAAGAAACCTGAAGATCCGGACCGGTCAAAATGGATCAAAAAAGATATAAAAGAGTAATCTGGGAATAGAAGGCTTAATCATGAAGTATCAGGCAAGTGAAGGAGAATACCTTCCAAACATTATGCGTTATTTTAAAAATCAATGATTTTGAGCTGACTTATATATCCACATCAAGGCCGAGACCCAGCTCTCCAGCACGCTGCAGCACGAGCTCAGCCACAGCAACGTCCTGGACCGCCAGACCGACAGATTTGAAGAAAGTTGTTTCCTCCACAGATTCACGGCCTGGAATTTTACCTGAAGCGACCTCTCCGATCTCTCCATGAATGTTCTTATGTGATATGAGCCCTCCGTCTATGGAAATGATCAAATCTCCGGCCTCTGCAAGACTGGCTTCTCTTGAATCCACAACCACTTTAGACCGGACAACGGTTCTTGCCGGAATTTCCTGCATCTCTGGCGTATAGGATCCGACTCCATTGATATGAACACCCAGCTTCAGGTTTCCGTCGGCAAATACAGGTCTGAATGAAGTGGTGGCTGTACAGACCACATCCGCCTCATGGAGTGCCTGTTTTGAAGTTTGCGCCACACGAATATCCTTAGGAAGAGGATTGCCCTGTGCTTTCATCTCCCTCACGTAGGCTCGTGCCTTTCTTAGCTTCACATCATACACCCAGGCTCTCTCGATATCCCGAACCGTACAGACTGCTTCAAGTTGAGTTCGTGCTTGAATGCCTGCTCCAAAAATGGCTGCCACTCGTGAATCCTTCCGTGCGAGAAGATCTGTCGCCAAACCTGAAGCCGCTCCTGTACGCAGAGCTGTCAGATACGTGCCATCCATCGCCGCAAGAGGCTGGCCGGTTTTCGCATCCACCAAGATAACCAAAGCATGAATCGTGGGAAGTCCTCTTTTCTGATTATTCGGGAAAACGGAAACAATCTTGGCTCCCATTGAATCGCTTTGAGTTAAATATGCCGGCATGAAAAGAGTCGTCGCATTCCTCTTCCTGACAGGAATCTGAGTCCTCAGAGGAACCTCTGCATTCCCGGAAGAGAGCTGGATGAATGCCTTTTTGACTGCATCTATGGCTTCAGCCATTGTCACAGCCTGTGCCACATCATCTCGAGACAGGATTTTGATTTTCATTGTCTTATACGACTCTCTTCTCTCCTTCCTTTTTTATATCATCAAATCGATCATAAGCAAAGGGAATCAAATCAAAGCTTGAGCGACCACTCATGATGAGTTCACTCATGATGAACCCTACTGCCGGAGCATGCTGGAAACCATGACCTGAAAAACCGATGGCACAGAAAAATCCTTCAATGCCCGGAAGAGCTCCGATTATCGGATTATCATCCGGAGTTATCGTGTAGAGCCCTCCCCAACCACGGATGATCTCAGCCTTCTCCAGGATGGGAGCTCGGTATACTGCAGCCTCAGTCACTCTCTCCATAAACTCCCGGTCAACATGTGTATTGAAACTGGATGGTTCGTCCTGATCGCTCATGCCCATGATGATGTTCGGCTCCTCTCCCCTGAAATAAAAAGTCGCATCCTGGTCGATGACCATCGGGACAGGCTTGGGGATAGCATCAAAAGGGCAGGTAGCGAATACCTGGCGGCGAAAAGGTTTCACAGGCAGGTCTAATCCAGCCATCCGAGCCACTTCTCCTGCCCAGGGTCCAGCCACATTGACCACAGCCGGCACAGAGATCGGGCCTCTGGTTGTCTCGACTCCCCTCACTCTTCCGCCTAGGACTTTGATTCCAGTCACCTCTGTCTTTTCGAGTATGCGGACTCCGAGTCTTCTGGCTTTATCCACAAAACCCATGGCAGCAAGATAAGGATCCGCATAGCCATCCTCCGGACCATATGTTCCGCCCTTTAAATCATCAACATGCAAGAATGGCCAGCGGCGCTTGATCTCTTCGGGTGTGAGCACCTCGACTGGAACGTTCAGCCGGCGCTGAGTTTCAACGCTGGATAAAAAATCATTCCATGTTTCCTCCTCTTGAGCCAGGAACAAATACCCTGCCTTGCGGAAGTATATATCCTCGCCAAACTCGTCTTTGAAGTTCTCAAACACCCGCATGGAATGCTGGGAGAGAAGAATATTCGCTGGATGGGAGAACTGCTGCCGAATTCCTCCGACACTCAATCCAGTTGTGGCCTGAGCAAGAAGGTCTCTTTCAAGAAGAGTGACATCTGAGACTCCGCGCTTTGCCAGGTAATAAGCCACACTCGCCCCCATTATTCCGCCGCCTATGATGACGACATCGGAAAATTTCTTCAGTTTCCCCATATCATTATCTGATTTTCAAGGAATCGGCCAGGTTACACCTATCAAAACATATTGAATAACCATGAAGAACAAAGAAAAGCCTACAAAGGCATTCTTCCCAACTCTGTTCCTTCTCTACTCTTTCGGTTTTTTCTGAGTCCACAGAGTAGAAATAACGAGTGCGACTCCGACACCGATGAGGATGAACGGCCACCAGTTCGTCACGCCAAATATAAAAGAGCCGCCGATAAACATAAGAATGACTCCTGCGATCAGCCTTCCTGTGAGGTGCTGGCGAAATTCGGGACTACCACTTCTCAGAGCAGCTTCAAGGATGAAGATAACTCCCAAACCACACAAGAAATAGGCCCACCAAATTCCCCAGGAAAGAATATCCATGGTCACAAGGAGAAAAAGAATTCCCAGAAGAATAAGGATCAATCCTCCTGTCACTCTTGACCAGGGATCGGGCATGTGTTTTTCTTCCTTATTTTCAGTCACTTATAACCTCCTTCTGAAACATGAAATCCTCTTTACATCTCAAAGACGGACCAGCAATGGTTCACCCTGTCAATCGAATCTGGCTGTCTATAGCATATAACACTGGATAAATCCGTTGTCAATCTGACCGGATTGACTTCACTCTTTCTCTAAGATATAAGACATTCAAAGAGGAGTTGAAAAATGCACAAAAGACGAAAATTCACACTGTTCAAGGGTGCCGTCTTCATTCTCTGCTCCCTAGTGTTTCTTGTTCTAACACACAATCAATGCTCTCCGGATAAGAAACAAACCAGTGAAGAGAAAAGATCGGAACTCATTCAGCCGGCAAAATGGTGGGAAAAGCTTCCCCGTCCGGTGTATGCAAACCTAGAGAAAGTGGAGACCAGCCAGGAGTGGTTTGAAGTCTACAGGCTCACTCAGGATACATATGCCATTTATGAACCTTTCCAGTTCGAGGAGGCCATATCCTATCTTGCCCTCGGAAAAAAAAGAGCTGTTGTGATCGATACAGGAACCGGCATCGGAGACCTCAAACAGGTTATCAACGAGTTGACTGCACTTCCTGTATCAATCGTGAACACCCATACTCACTGGGATCATATCGGAAGCAACCACCAGTTCAAGGAGATCGCTTGCTTCAACGATAAAGACTGCATCCGGAAGCTGCAGGAAGGAGCGGATACTCAACGGCTCCTGCCGAGCGTCACAGGTGACTCGATCTGGAAGCCCCTGCCTGAAGGTTTCGACTCATCCACATGGAAGATTCCTCCAGTGGAGCCCACATCTCTTCTTGAGAATGGTGATCTGGTTGATCTTGGCGAGAGAACTCTGGAAGTCATCCATACTCCTGGTCACTCTCCAGGTTCAGTCTGTCTGTTAGACAAAAAAAATAAGATCCTCTTTACGGGTGACACGTTCTTCCCTGGCCCATTGTACGCGTATCCTGAAGATGTCAATATCGAGGACTACATGGCCTCTCTTCAAAAATTGAAAGACCGGATGGATGAGTATGACTATCTCTGTTCAGGACACAACGATCCCTGGATCAAGAGCGAAGTGATTGCCCGTGTGAAGAAGGCTTTTGAGGAAATATTGGAGGGAAAAGGCGAGTATAAACAGGACAACGGAATCCGTCGTTATTTCTTTGATGGGTTTGACATCCTGATCCGGGCAGATATGATCAAAAACTGATCCTTTTTGATATGGGGTCAGACCCCGTTATGTTTTGGAGCGGACCATGAGCACAGAGGCCTCGACCTGATCAGCCACTTTATCCGGAATCGATCCAAAAAGCCATCGTCGGAGTGCCCATTCCTCTGATGCCCCGATCACGATAAGGTCATTCTTCCGAGAAACTTTAGTGATGGCACGAGCGATATCCGTATTGATGACCACTTCCACCTCTGCAGAGACTCCGACATCATCCAGAGTGTCATTGACAAATTCCTTGGCTTTATCCTGAAAGAGCTGGATGCTCTGACGGTCAAACTCAGTGTGTGCGGCGGCAGGGCCCCGGCCTATCTGGATATTCAGAGCGGTTATTGAAGCATTCCATTCAGCAGCTAAATCCTGTGCCAGTCTGAGTCCTAGCCGTGCGTGTGCACCTCCACTGACAGGCACAATTATGCGTCGAATATCCTGTAGACCCCGGTCTTTGAGAACCAGGACGTTTCCTCTTGCAATCTTAAGTACGTCTGCCACATTTGTCCGACGGGCGCGAGACATGCGGACATCCCCCTTCCAGCCCATTATGATATATCCAGGTTGCTCCATCTCAGCGATGCTGAGAATGGCTGATGAGACACTGCGCGCAACGATGGCCGTGGCTCGAGCTCTCACTCCTTGCTCAGCAGCATGATAGGACGCTGTTTCCAGAAGAGTCTTCTCCTCCCACCGCTGCTTTTCATACTCCAGACTACCCGCTTCAAGTGGAGTTTGCCCGGGAACATCCACAACATGAATCAACTGCAGATGGGCCTTGTTTCTTTTCGCCAGAGCCGTACTCAGCATCAGAAGCGAATATTCAGTATCGGGATTGGCTAGAGGCACAAGGATGACAGGAACCTCCTCACGCCGCGTTGCCAGGTATTCCTTAGCTCTCACCATGAGAGGTTTCATCACTTTGTCTTTCCACAGGATGTTCGACGCCCCGACCAGCTGGGTTCCCCGGCGCAAGAATAGCATATACCAGACAAAGCTTGTGGCGATGATCAAATTTCCGATTATCAGTGAAATGCGGCTCGTGTTGACGATGACAAAGATACAGCCGACCAATCCCAGCAATGGAACAACCGGATATCCAGGTGTCCGAAAGTTGGGCTTGTACCAGTCGAGTCTCGCATGCCTCATGATAATGCAGGCGAGAGTGATGAGAGAATACAGGACAAGGCTCAGAAATCCCGCCACTTCAGCCAAAAGCTTAAGATGCCCCCCGAGAAGCACCAACAAAAGCATAGTTAAACCAGTTGTGGCGGCAATCGAGCGATAAGGCGTCTTGAAGCGGGAATGAATCTGATTCAGCCAATCGGGCATGAGCTGGTCTCGGCCCATAGCAAAGTTGACCCTCGATGCAGCCAATACGCTGGCATTGGCGGAGGAAACTGTAGCGAGGATCCCACCAAAAAGTACCAAAATGTATCCTCCATTCCCCATGAGTTGACGGGCCAGGTCCATGAGCACTGTCTCTTTAGCCATGCTCGGATCAGCATAGTTCCGCAGCCCCAGTATGCAGAACACGACTGCACAATAGAGCACTATCACGATCACAACTGAACCGACGAGAGAGAGGGGAAGATTTTTCTTCGGATTGCGAATCTCTTCTGAAATGGCGGAAATCTCAGCAAACCCCATGAAAGTGATGAAGAGGATCGGGAGAGTGACAAGAATACCTGTATACCCTATTTCCGGAGGGATAAAAGGAGTCAATTTCTGTAAGTCCACACTAAACAGAGAACGAGAAACGAACGCAACCAGGATAAAAAGCAGCACGCCAACGATAACAGTCTGGGTGCCTCCTGTCTCCTTAGCACCGATAAAATTTAAAAGGCCGAGTGATGCGGTTATGACAAGAGCGATAACAGTGGGGGAAACGCCTAGGGCGTCACTCACGTAATGGCCGAATCCGATCATGTAAAAGGCGGATGCAAAAACAAGGCTCAGCCACAGGCTCCAGCCCATTATGGTCCCCACGAGTGGGCCAAAAGCCCGGACCATAAACAGATACCCGCCTCCAGCATAAGGCATTCCCGTCGATAATTCAGCCATGCACAGAGCAATCAGCACGGCAATCAATCCACAGATTGCAAAGGAAAGGAGAACCGCCGGGCCTGCCATGTTTGCGACTATTCCTGGTAAAACAAAGATACCGGCCCCGATCATGGTTCCGACTCCGACGGATAAGGCTGCAAAAAAACCCAAATCCCGGGATAGACTTATTTTCTGATTTTCGTTCGCAGCTTTGTCTTTCCGCGCTTTTGCCATGATTGAGTTCTACACTTTACTCTCAAATAGTAATTGTATTAGACTCAACAGCCCAAGAGACTCTCAACTCAAGATGAGAACGGAGTCAGCCCTCTATTTCTTAATTCTCACAGGATAAGGCGGCCTCTTCGCTCTTTTTGGAGGATTCTTCTTGAGTTCTTCCATGATGACTTCGATTGCTTTTTCCAGTTGAGGATCTTTCCCAGCGATCACATCCGCAGGCCACTGTTCGACTTCGATATCCGGAGGAACACCGACATTCTCAACCACCCAGCCATCCTCAGTCCAGATAGCAAGGTTAGGAGCAGTCACACGGCCACCATCCATCAGAGCCGGGAAGCCCAGAGTTCCGACTAAGCCTCCCCAGGTTCTCTTTCCGACCAATGGACCAAGCTTGAATTTGCGGAACATCCAGGGAAGAAGATCACCGCCTGAGCCAGCTGTCTCGTCAATCAGCATGACTTTTGGACCTTGAATCGATCCACCCGGTGTCTTGATGTCATCACCATAACGCATGTTCCAGTAAGAGACAAAAGGCCTCCGTAAATGGTCGATATAATAATCGGCCACCTGCCCTCCACCATTAAACCTTTCATCCACGATGATCGCATCCTTGTGAACTTGTGGGAAAAAGTAGCGCTTAAAGTAAACATGACCGGATGTGGACGTATTCGGAACATAGACATACGCCACTCGGCCGTTAGTGGCTTCATCCACTTTCTTGAGATTTCCTTCCACCCAATCCCTGTTCCGCAAAGAATTCTCGTTACTGAGAGGCACAACTTTGACTGTGCGTGAACGGGTCCCATCAGAATTCGGACCGACTGTAATCTCAATGAGCTTGCCCGATGTATTCTCGAAGAAACTGTAAATATTCTCCGGAGGACGAAGTTCTTTGCCCTGGACTGCCAGGAGATACTCTCCTGTTTCCACATCCACTCCGGGCTCTGTCAGCGGGGAGCGGAGCTGTGGATTCCAGTTGAGTCCGCCATAGATCTTTTTAAACTTGTAGCGTCCTCTTTCTATGGAGTAATCGGCTCCCAGCAAGCCTCCTGGAACTCTTTTTGGCTGACTGAGATAATCTCCACCTCCGACCCGGTGGTGACCGACAACCAGCTCACTGCACATCCACTGGATCACTCGATTCAAGTCACTCCGGCAAGACAGATGAGGAAGGAACACAGAGTATTTTTCCTCCATGGCTGCCCAGTCCGCGCCATGCATGTTCGTGGCGTAAAAGTAATCGCGGTTGATTCGCCAAGCTTCATGAAAAATCTGCCTCCATTCTGTCTTTGGCTCGATCCGAACTTCAATGGCATCGGATCTTATCTTTCCCTGACCGGGTTTGGCTTTGGGACCCGCAGGAATAATTCCCCAGGTCTGCCTGGATACATACAGGATCTTCTTCTTGTCGGCTGAAATCATAAACCTATTCACTCCGGCTAAGATATCCTCTGTTTTACGCGTTTTCAGGTCGAATTTTTTCAGCTTTGTCTCCACAGCAAAAGAACTGCGGTTTCCAGAAGGTGCTTCCAGATAGTAAATCTCCCCCTCCTTTCCGGCCAGAAGGTTGAAATAGGCGCCAGCCCGTACGGGCAGGGCAATGATTCTGTAACTCAGACCATCAAAATCGATGGAAAAAGCTTTCTCAGCCTTTGCTTTCTGTGTTGCAGGTTTTTTCCCTTTCTTTTTCGATTTTGGCTCTGCCTTTTCAGGAGCGTCTTTTTCTTCAGCGCCTTTCTCCTCATCGCTTTCCTTACTAAGGGGGGAAGGGACTCCCTTCTGCAGCACTGCGAGGTAGAGCGAACGCGTCACATCCATGTCCGCATTGGACATGGCAAACCACTGTTTGACTGGCCCGGCATCGGTTGAAGCAAAAAAGTAAATGTATTTTCCGCTTTGATCAAACTCGGGTTCGCTGACATCACTCATGCCGTCCGAAACAGCATAGGACTTATTTCCCTCGATGGAATAGACATAGACCTTCTGCATGTAAGCGGCTGTGTTCAGAGTGTAAGCGATCCATTTGGAATCCGGAGACCAGACCGAATGGATGGTTCTGAACCGGCCTGGTCCGAAAATTCTCTCTGAAGCTATCTTTTTTGAAACACTCGTTTTTAAATTTATCCAGTAGAGACTCCAGGAATTATCCGCAAAGGATATCTTCTGGCTGTCAGGAGACCAGACGGGAGAATCATAAAATCCGGAGCCAGTTATCTTGTATTTTTTTACCTGCCCTTTGCCTTCCTGAGGCCTGACATGGAGCTCATACTCGCCGTTTGCATCCGAGAAGTAAGCGATGGACTTTCCATCCGGCGACCAGACTGGAGACCGTTCGTGGACACCTGGGGTGTTTGTCAGATTACGTGGGTCTCCCTTCTCCGCCGGAACCGTAACGATCTCACCTCGATACTCAAACACAGCTCTAGCTCCTGATGGAGAGATCGATGCATCCCGGATAAAGCGGGGATCCTTGACATAGCGGGGACGCAGTTCAAGCAAGTCAGCCGCCACACCGATTGTCAGTTTTTCACTTTTTTCTTGCGCAGCATTAAAAAGATGAAGATGTCCGGCCTGTTCATAGATGATCTTTCCTCCACCATCAGAAGCCTTGATCACAGGGAAATCCGCGTGAGAAGTCAGTTGCTTGATCTCCTTTGTTTTCGTACCGAAGGAGAAAAGATTGAACTCTCCGTTTCTATCCGAACGAAAATAGACCTTCTCTCCAATCCACATAGGATCTGTGTCGTTGCAGCGGCCTTTGGGCTGTGAGATCTTCTCTACCGAGTAATCGTCAAGAGAAATGAGCCAGATTTCTGAAACCGTTCCTCCTCTGTAATGCTTCCATTGGTGAAAGCGTTCAGACAGCGGAGTATAGGCCATTTTCTTCCCGTCAGGTGAATAGGTTGCTCTATACGCATTGGGAATCTTGAGGGATGCAGGAAAACCGCCTTCAAGAGGCACTGTAAAGAGTTGTGTATACCGCCTTGTAAAAACAGAGCGGGGAGATATGAACAACACCGAAGAACCATCTGGCGTAAAGTCTCGAACAGCATCGGATCCCGGATGCCAGGTGAGCCTTTTGGGCACACCGCCGTCTACTGAGACTACGTAGACATCAACATTGCCATCATACTCTCCGCTGAATGCGATCAGCTTCCCGTCGGGCGAGAAGACAGGATTCGATTCTGTGCCTTGAGCCGTTGTCAACCGCCGGACTCCTCTTCCATCAATATTAGCGATCCAGAGGTCTCCCGCATAAACAAAAGCAATATGAGTCTTACTGACGGCCGGCTGACTCAAGAGTCTGGTATCATTGATATCGATCCCCCCCATCAGGAATCCAGGAATGGTGATTGCCAGCACCAGCAAGAACGAAGTGAAATAAAGACATTTTTTCATTGAAGCCTCCTTTTTTTCCTATCTCAAATCCCAGGAAAATTTTTGTATGTCAAAAGGCAATTATTCAAAATTGCCTTGATTTTTTTTTAATTTTTCTGCCTTCACGAATCCTTCATATACCACGAGACAAATGAGTTGTCAAAACAGCCAGCCAAGCCCCTCCAGAACATCGGATCCTATATATAGAAACTCAACAGGAATGCGCCAACGCCATTCAATAAGTATGGATTGGGCCTGGTCCTTGTGATAGGGCTATGATCCGTTCTTCGTCTCACAGAAGTTTTTCACGACTGAGTAGTAGATCCGGGCAGCTGTCCGGAGACTCTTCTCTCTAATTCGCTCATCATTCCCATGGATGGTCTGGTATTCTTCCATCGTGACTGGTCCTGGAAAGAATCCATAGCAAACCGTCCCTTTCCCCCTGTAAAACCTTGAATCTGTGCCGTA